>JAPOOT010000266.1 GCA_026713285.1 Gemmatimonadota bacterium
AATGGATAGAAACCCGCGCGGTCCCGTTTCAGTCCCTTGAGCCACGGTTTGCGGAGTTGAAACCTGAGGTCGTGCCATAAAAAGGCCCCGCCGACATCGGAGGTCAGAATCCGTTCCGCTTCTTCATATAGCTGCATTCTTCTGTCGCGATCGACTTCCACGCGGGCCCGGTCTATCAGGTCATTGTATCTTGCGTTGTCCCAGTCGTGACGGGTGAATCCCCGGGGCTGGGAGCGCCAGGGCACACCGAGCAGGCTTTGCGGATCCGAAAAATCTGCGCCGTAGCCCACCATGCCGATCGGAATTTCCCATTCGTACATCAGTTGGTTGAACGCGTTCGCCTGCATGTTGAGGATCTCGAGCCGGATTCCCAGGATTTCAAGCAGTTGTTCCTGGATCATCTGCGCGGCCTGGCCGCTCTGTGACGAAGGCGGCGCGTCCCGCAACCAGATTTCGATGGCGGGAAATCCCTTTCCACCGGGGAACCCGGCTTCGGCCAGCAGGCGTTGCGCGGTTTCCGGGTCGAACCGCTGCAGATGCCTCAGTTTATCTCCGGCGTACCCGGGAAAATTGGGGGGACGCATACCGTAGGCCGGTCGGACGGCTCCCTTGAACAGTACGTCGGCGATGGTCTGTTTGTCGATGGCCATCGCGATGGCCTGACGCACGCGGACATCGTTCAGGGGTGGTTCCCGGGTCCGGAAAAACAGGTACACCGTGGACACGCCGTTGAACTTCCATAGCTGTTCGCCCAGTTCAGGATCGTTTCTGATGCGGTCGAGATCGGCCGGACTTCCCACGCCGACCAGCTCGACCTCGTTGTTCTCGTACGGCAGCAGTCCCACGCCGCCGGACGCGCTTCCTGTCCCCGCCATTCCCGAGAATAAGCGCACGATCTTTCTGAAATGGCCGGGATGGTTGCCTCGGTAGTAGGGGTTGAGGCGGAAGGTCATGTACTTGCCCTGGACCCATTCATCAAGACGGTACGCGGAATTGCTCACGCACCGCCCGGCTTCGGTCCACCGTGCGCCGTATTTCTCCACTTGCCATCGGGGCACCGGGGAAGAGGCCGTGTACGAGGTAACGTAAGGCATGTAGGCGCAGGGCTCCTCCGTTTCGATTTCGAAGGTCAGGTCGTCGACCGCGCGCACGCCGAGCAGGTCCGGGTCGTCGCTCATTCGTTGGTTGTACGCCCTTGCGCCCTTGATGTCGTAGTAGAAGAAGGCGTATACGTTCCCGCTGTCCGGGTGGAGCAGGCGCTTGAAAGTGTACTCGAAGTCGTGGGCGGTGACGGGCGTGCCGTCGCTCCAGCGTGCGCCGGGATGCAGGTGGAACGTCCAGGTCCTGCCATCCGATGAACGCTCCCACCGGTCCGCCGCGCCCGGGGTGAGTTCTTCGTTCTCGTCGATCATGCAAAGCCGTTCGAAGAGGAAGGCGCTGCCCAGGGATTCGTACAGGGCGACGCTCACGTCCAGGCTGGAGGGTTCGTTGGAGAAGTAGCGGTATACCTGGCGTTCGGGGGGCGCCGCGTCCGCCGGAAGCGGCCTGGCCGCAGCTTCTTCGCCGGGAATGGTCTCAACATACGGATGGCCGGGAAGATCGGAGGGGTCGTCGCCGCAGGCCGAATTCAACAACAGGGCGAAGAGCCCGATCAGGCAGAACGGGAGGCATGGTCTCCTTCGTGCGATCATGTGCCTTCGCCTTTCCCCTACATTCAAGGGGCTCACATTCTGAGCATGGGCTCACATCCCAAGAACGGGGCTCACATCCCGAGCATCTCCCTCGCCACCACGCGCGCTTCATCCAGCGTTTCCACGATATGTGCTTCCGGTACGCGCTGGATGATACCGAGGGCGGATAGCGTATCCTCGACGGACCCCGATAGCGACATGACGACGAACGCGGTGTCTTCGCTCGTGGCGACGTCCATCAGTTGTTCGACGACCATGGCCGCGCTGTCGTCGATGTAGGTGGCTCCGGAGAAATCGAAGATGACAACGTCATGTTCCTTGATGTCCTCACTGATCACGCCCACCAGTTTCTTGGACGAAGCAACGGTGAAACTCCCCCTGAGCGCAACCAGTCCTACGCGCGCCGAGAATTCGTCTCTACTGGAGGTGTCTTCTTCCAATGTGAAGAACTGGCGGTCCAGCAGCGGTACGGAGACCACGCTGTCCAGTTCCAGGTTTTCCAGCTTCCTGGCGTGGGCCATGCCCGCGACGATCAGTCCGATCGCCACCGCGGTGACCAGGTCGACGAATACGGTCAAGCTCAGGGTGATCAACAGGATGATGAGATGTTCCCGGCGGAGACGGTGGATTCGCGTAAGCATCCGCCAGTCGACGATGTCCCAGCCAACCTTCATCAATATGCCCGCCAGCACTGCGTGGGGGATCGGCTCGACGATCCAGCCAAGCCCCATGAGGAGCACCAGCAGTATGGCCGCGCGGATAGCGCCGGACAATCGGGTCGTGCCGCCGGCCCTGATGTTCGTTACTGTGCCCATGGTGGCGCCGGCTCCGGGGAGTCCGCCAATCAATCCCGCCACCATGTTGCCGATGCCCTGCCCCACCAGTTCCTGGTCGGCGCGGTGGCGCGTGCCCGTGAGCGAGTCGGCGATCAGAGAAGTGAGCAGGCTGTCCACGGAACCAAGCAGGGCGAGGATGAGCGCGGGCTCGATGGCATGCAGCAGGAAGTCGGCCGTGGGCGGTACGAGGATGATTTCAGGCAGGCCGGCGGGTATGATCCCGATTACGGGTACTTCGGTGAACCAGAGCACGCTCAGTAGCGTACCGGCAATGAGGGCCACCAGGGTGCCGGGTACGACTTTCGACAGCCTTTTTGGCCAGAGCACACCGACTGCAAGGGTGATGAAGGCGATAACGAAAGCGTCGTAGTTGATGTCTCCTATGGCTTCTGAAAGCACGTGAACGGTACCGACGACACCGCCCGGCGCGGCGGGCGCTCCGATGAAGGGCAGGGCCTGGATCAGCATGACGATGAGGCCAATGCCGGACATGAATCCCGAGATCACCACGTGGGGGGTGTAGGCGACGTAACGGCCGATCCTCAACACGCCGAGCAGAATCTGCAGAAACCCGCCCATCATGACCACGATCAGGGCTTCGCTCATCGTACTGGCGTGTTCCGTTATGATGACCGCCATGGCCACGGCCATGGGTGCCGTGGGGCCGGAAATCTGGGATCGGGTACCCCCGAACAGCGCGGCGAACAAACCGACGCCGATCGCACCGTACAGGCCGGCCGCCGCGCCCATGCCCGAAGCGACACCGAACGCGAGCGCAACCGGCAGGCCCACTATCGCCGCGGTTATCCCACCGAACAGGTCACCGCGGAAAGTGTCCAGGTTGTAGTTCAAAAGACCCTCTGTTCTCAGCGTGTTTGGCCTTGCTTCGCCCGCGAATATCCCTATCTTCGCCTAATAGGCAGGACGCGGACGCCCGTCATCGAACGATTACCATCGGGTGAATACCATAGGGATCGATTGCCGGTTGATCGCCGCCTGGAATTTACAATTCCCGAATCACGACGATAGCACACACCTTCTCCGTTCCCAGGATTTGGCATGCACTGGTAGCATTTTGCACTGGTAGCATTTTGCACTGGTAGCATTTTGCACTGGTAGCATTTTGCATTGGTAGCGTTTTGCATTGGTAGCGTAATGAAGTATATCGGAACAATACGGTCAAGCATTCCGTTCGAATAAGACCCCTTCCCGGTCGAACCGGGCTGGAATCATGCCGGAAGGACGACTGAACCCGTGTGCGGCCGCCTTTCCCAGAACCTGACCTGGCAGCAGATCTACACGCTGTATACCCTACCCGTTTCGACGCCGCGGCTGGATCCGCAACCCCGGTACAACGGTGCGCCGACCCAGGAA
>JAPOOT010000376.1 GCA_026713285.1 Gemmatimonadota bacterium
GAGGTCCGAGACGCTTGCGATACCCCCGTCCTCATTGACGATCAACTGCACGTACTCGGTGTACAGGGTGGACTGCAGCCCGACCAGTTGTTCCGCCGAGGCCGGGTTCTTCCTCAGGTAGGAGTTCAGAATGTCGCTCTGTACGAGCACCGCGTCGGCCTGGTTCTGGACCAGGTTGTTCAGGTTCTCCTCCGAACCGGCCGTCGTCTGGAGCATCACGTCGAAATCAGGCAGGTGAGACTGCAGGATCTGGCCGAATCGATGGTAGTTGCCGTTCTCCACCCCGGTGTTCACCGTGATGCGTGGCTGGTTCGGATCGGCGGTGGCCACGACTTCGGCGGCCAGGGCGATCGCCGGGGTCACCCCCGGCGGCAGGTATTCGGGATCTCTGGGCGTGCCTTCCAGCGTGGCGACCTGCTTGTCCAGTTCATCCAGCTTCGCGCGCAGTTCCGCGTTGTCCTCGGCCAGGCGCTCGGCCTCGCCGCGCCACTCCTTGTAACCCGGATCATTGGCGTGGTGGTGGGCCATGGCGTAGTGACGGCGGCTGCTCATCATGTCCAGCATGGACCACATGAACAGGGCGTCCCACATCCCAAAGCTGGGATAGGACATGAAGGCGTATCCGGGCGTGCGCCAGCCCATGCCCCCGTAGTAGCTGTCCCGGCCGGCGTAGTAGTTGTCATAGGAAGTGCGGTTCTGCGAGCCCCGTTGATATAACCCGTTGTCCCGGTAGGTGCTCGTGTTGGCGGCCGAATTGGACGATCTAGCGAATCCGGACTGTCGCGACTGGTGGGTGTTCAGCGACCTGCGGGCCGTCTCGCTCTGGACCCGCCTGCCCATGACCGATGACCGGGCCGTGGCCCGTCCGGTCGAAGCGCCCGAGACCGCACCGCCAGCCCGGGTGGACCTGGCCGCGGTGGCCGTGGACCGCTGGGCGGATGTGCTTCGTGCCGGCGCGGCGGACTGGCCCGTTGTGCGGGCGGGTGTCTGCCGCGTGGCGGTGGTTGTACTTTTCCGTGAGAAGATGCTGCGGCGGCCGAATGAACTGCGGCGGTTCCAAAGCGAGCGCGAACTGCGGAATCCACCGAAACCGCGGCGTGCGTAGGCTTCTTCAGGGCCGAACAGTCCGGTGATCTGCCGTATCGTTCGGTCGGCGTTTTCCGCGCTTTCCACGGGTGGCACGGCATCGTCGATCGACCGCACACGTTCCGTCAATCCGGGACTGTTTCCACCCGGGCTGATCTGCAGAAACCCGCCCGTCAGCACGAGCAAGCCGGCAATCATAAGCAGTTTTAATTGTCGAGACATGAGGTACTTCCCCTTTGTATTCGATAGGATAATTCGGATTCTGGCTCCCTAAAGATAAGGACTTCGCATCCTGCAGGCAAGTTGCAAACCTTTATGGAACCGGTGATCCGGTCGAATGTGGAGCCGTTTTGCCAGATGGAACTGGTAGAGAAAAGAACACGCATGCCCATCACGAAGGTCCGCGTTCGGCAGGTTGCCGTCCCGAGGATCTATGACACCTAACTGCGCGGATCCCAAGCACTTGAAGGCCACCATCGACCACGGCCGGTCCACCTACCAGATCATCGAACTGAAGACCCATGACGGTCTGACCGGAATCGGCGAGGTCTCCGATATCGCGCCGCGGATGGACGCGCCTTCTCCCGGGTCATTGCAGGACATAGTGTCCAGCGTGGTGGAAGGCGGCGACCCCGCCCTCGAAGATGAGCTGCAGGCGCTCGAGCTGGAGATTGCAGACCAGGTGGGATCGGGCATGTCCGCATTGCTGGGCAGCACGATCGAATTGGGACCCGGAATGGCGGCGGCGGTGCATCTCGCCGTTTCATCGGCGAGCGTCAGCATGCCTTCGGACCTGGTGGGACCGGGACTGCTCCGGGACGACGTGTGCGCCACCCCATTCACCCTCGAAGGAGGCGAACTTTCGCCCTTCGAGGGGTCGGGACTCGGCATTGCGTTGGATGAAGAGAAACTGGCGTTGTGGACGGGTTAGGATATTCCGGTGGGATTCACCGGGATCGTAGGAGTCCTGCGACGTCCCCGAAGAACGCTTCATTCCGCCCGTAATCCACAGCCTTACCGCCTGAATCTGCCAGAGCCGCCTCGCCCCATTTGCGATGCTTCCTCCACCAGTTTATCGAACGTCTTCATCGCATCGGACGAAAGCACCCCCTTCAGGTTCGTCTTGAACTGCTTTTCGTTTTCTTCCAGTCGCTCACGCAGCCATTTCCAGTCTTCGTTCTTCCTGGCCTGTTCCAGCAGCGCGTCCTTCTGCGTTGATGCTTCCTTGACCATGGCGCGCAGTTGCAGCACAAGATCGTCGGTCGTTTCCATGCGTATACTAAGCACGTGCCAGATCTGATCGACACGGAAGGTGTTCATCGCCTGCATTTGTTCCAACATGGCACTGTTCTGTCCCCGGCCGCCCATTCGGCCGAATCCGCCTCGCTGCGCGGCCGCGTCGTTGGCGATATAGGCAATCATCATAAGGCCGATTACGGCCAGGTGAAGACGGTATTTCATGCTAAGACTCCCTTCAAAATGTTAAAACGCCGCGGTTAAAAAAACCCAGTTGAATGCCGCGGTCGGACTGGGGATCCTTCCGCGGCGGGTTCTCGCTCCAGTAACCAGCGGTGAGCTTTCAAATGAACGGTGAACTTTCATTCGAATGGTGGACTTCACTTAACGCCGATTGCGGGATTCACGGACTCCCCGTCGCCAGCGCATTTCGGAATCCCGGCGTCCGTCGCCCCTGCCGCGGAATGATTCGCGCAGTTCTTCCTGCTGTTCCGGTGTCAGCACGTTCTTGACCTCGGCGCGGAAGACAGCGCCTCGCTCGAACACACTGCCCTGCGCTCTGGACACGGCCGCGGCCAGCTCTTTCACTTTTTCCAGGTCCGGGCTGTTCTCGCCCATCAACTCGTTCAGGTCAAGCCGCGCGAGCCTCGAATCGGCGCGAAGCCGGACCATGTCCCGTGCATACACTGAACGCAGCGTGCTGATCTGTTCCTGTTGCTCGTCTGTGAGTTCGATATTGTTCAATGCCCTGCGGGACAGGTCGTACCCGCGGGACCGGCCGGTACGTGCTGCGTCGTTATCGGCAAGATCGTGGTCCAGGGCGTCGGCGAACTCTCCCGCTGATCCTGATTCCGCGAACTCGGCAATTAGCTCGAATTCGGATTCAGCCGCGTGCTCCGCGCCCGCCGTGGCGGCTTCGTGATGGCCGCCGCCCTCATTATGATCAATCTTTCCCGCAGCATCGAAGGCCCAGGCCAGAACGGCCACGGACAGCGCGCCTGCAAAGATACCTGGAATAACCTTTTTCATGCTGTAGCTCCTTTCGAAATACACCCTGACTGAATTGGTCGCGATCTCCGGAGACCGTTTTCGTGCTTCTCTACATGATTAGACTGGAATCGACGGAGTTTAATTCCCTTTTTCTTCCGATCGACCTTTCTACTAATCGGCTTTTCTTCTCATCGACTCTATTCGCCTCAACGGGGTCCGGCGTCCACGGCCGGCCCCCAAGCCCGTTCCGGCGGCTCGAAGCGTTAATCGCCGCTGTTTCTCCGGCGCTCTTCCGTCCGATCGTTCTCGCGGCTGCCGGGTCCGTTACGTCCACCCGGCCTGTTGCGCTCCCGGCGCAACTCTTGATCGCCTTCCCGCTCGTGACCACCCTCCCGGCGCAACTCGCGGGCGCGTTCGCGGCGCTGGCGGATCCTCTGTATCCGTTCCAGTTGCCTTTCGGTGAGGATGGGTTCCAGGTCCCGGTGCAACGAATCGACCAGGGTCTGCATCTCCCGCCGGTGACGCGTGTAATTCTCCCGGAATCCCGGTTCGTGTTCACCCACCACTTCCCTGATCCTCCGCATCTGCTCCTGGTCCGGACGCACCATCCTGACCCAGCGCTCCACGAAGCGTTCCCGGGTCATCTGGGGCGGCGGCTGCAGGCGGTCCCGGGCGAAGGCGCCCAGGATCAGCGCGCCGCATACCATGCCGATGATCAGCGTGGCCAGCAGAATGGCCGCGGTCTTCAAGTGGATGTTCATAATGCGCCCTCCGTTTCCAGTGCGATCCGCGCGTCATAGAGGTCTTCAGGGTACAGTTCCTCGGTCAGGCCGAAGGACGCGGTGAGAGAGACGCTTCCGGTCGTGGCCAGGTTGTAGGTCATAAGCAGCATGGCGGCGATGGACGCGGCCACCGCCATTCTACGGAACATCAGGGACAACGCAATCTGGAAATCATGCGTTGCTTCGGCGGTGGAATTCGACGCCGGACCGGCCGCGGACTCCGTGGCCAGACGCTCCATGACCCGGTCGGTGAAGCCCGCCTGGAACGCCGGCGACTCCCGGCCTTCGACGAGACCGCGCAGGTGCATCAATCGTTCGTATTCTTCCCGAAGGCCCTGGTCGCGCTGGAGCGCCGCGTCCAGGCGGCTTCGTTCGCCGGGCGTCAGGGATGTATCGAGCGACCGGTACAGCAGGTCCAGCTCAGACCGTTTCATGGACAAGCTCCCTGTTGGAGTACAGCAGTAATCGTTTCAGCTTCTCCTGGGACCGCCTCAGACGGGAAAGGACCGTCCCTACGGGAATCCCCAGGATCTCGGCGGTTTCTTTCGTGGAATAGCCTTCCATCAGCCGGAGTACGATAACGGAACGGAACTCCGGTTTCAGTTCCTGCAGCGCCTGTTGAATCCGGTCGGCCGTGTCGTCGTATTCCGCGCTGGCCCGGGGATCCGCATAATCGGTCTCCGGTTCGTCGCGTTCCCTGCCTGCCACGGCGAGGGGAACAATGATCGATCGACGGCGACGTTTTCTGAGTTCGGAAATCGCCAGGTTGACGGCGATGCGGGTCAGGTAGGTGCCGACCGACGCCTGCCCGCGGAATCCCCGGAGGCCGCGGTAAAAACGGATGAAGGTCTCCTGCCCCACGTCCTCCGCATCGGCGGTGTTCCCGAGCATGCGGATGACGACGGACGCCACGCGGTCCTTGTGACGTTCCACCAGTTCCCGGAAGGCATCTTCGCTTCCGTCGCGGGCGGCGTCGACCAATGCGGCGTCTTTCAAGGCGTCTACCCTCATCCCGTTTCCCTCGAATAACCGTTTTTCGGTCGAGTCCGATTCCGCTGCCTACTGATTAGACCCCGCCGGCGCCGATTTTATTCCCACAAAATCGAGAACCCATGTTATTTCTATTGCAAAGAACCTGGCCGTACTTGCCGGTATGTTCATAGTCACGTTGTGAAAGGAGGCCTTTGGTGCGGGGCGTATGTCTGGCGATCGCGTGGCTGTTCTCGCCGTTGTTGGCAGAAGGTCAGGCAAATGCCCGGTTAGGCGGTGGACCCGGCATGCCTGTCGGCGGCCTGTCGGACGGTACAGAAGCTGCAGGCCCTTCATTTCTGGTCGGCCTGGCTATTCCTGTCGACGTTGGTTACTTCCTGCTGCTTGAGGGTCATCACAGTCGTTTCGGAATCAACGAGGAGGAGCTTCCACATTCGAATGAGCGGATGCAAACAGATGCCGACATAAAGCTGACGGGCGGCAACGTGGGACTGCTGATTCAGGGCGTGGCGGATCCCGTGGGATTCTATGGCCACGGGGGCGTGGGATGGTCCAGAGGTACGGGCAAGGCCGGTCTCTCTATCGAGGGTGAAGACGCGCGCATTAGTACGGGTAATAACTCGTTCATGTTTGTGTTTGGTCTTGGGGTCAACTTGACGGTCAGCGACCACGTAAGGCTGTCACTGGAGGGCAGGTACAACCATGCGTTCGATGTGTTCGATGAAAGCGCCCGGTGGATACCCGTTACCGCCTCCGTGGTGATTCAACTGTAACCCTGGGATGTCAAAGATAATGAAACACAGGAGCTCTCTTTAAATATATTGACTTTGAATGGACGAATCATCACAGTTGGAGACAGTTTCCCGTTCGCGGAATACACCCTGACAAGCGTGGTATAATGGCTTTCGATCACATGGATCAGCGGCGGATCATGGGGCATTTCGCGACCGGCGTGACCCTTGTAACCACCTGGCATGAAAATAAACCCCAGGGCATGACCGCAAACGCGGTGGCTTCGCTTTCCCTTGACCCTCCGCTCGTCCTCGTATCGGTGGACGTCAAGGCCCAGATGAACGGCTGTCTCAAGGTAAGCAACTGCTTCGCCGTCAACATACTGACCGAGGCACAGGAAGCATGGTCCGTACGATTCGCTAAACACGGTCCGAAGAATTTCTCAGACATCGATTACCGTACCGAAACCACGGGCTCCCCCGTTCTCGAGCAGGCACTGGCCTATGTAGACTGCAGGGTCAAGGATATCCTGCCGGGGGGTGATCACGACATCTTCATCGGCGAGATTGTAGCGGGAGGCGCCCGGGAAGGGCGCCCGCTGGTCTTCTACGGCGGTCAGTACGGCAGTCTTTCCAACTGAAGCGCCACTGCAACTGTTCCGCCGACCCGTTCAATCCGGAGCGTCCATGCAATACGGTTTCATCATCGACAACAGGAAATGTATCGGGTGCCATGCCTGCACCGTCGCGTGCAAGGCCGAGCACGAGGTGCCCCTCGGCGTCAACCGGACCTGGGTGAAATACATCGAGAAGGGGACCTATCCGAACACGACCAGGCATTTCTCGGTCATGCGGTGCAATCACTGCGAGGACGCCCCCTGCGTGGAGATCTGCCCGGTGACGGCGCTGTATACCCGGAAAGACGGCATCGTGGATTTCGATCCCCGCAGATGCATCGGATGCAAGGGCTGCATGCAGGCCTGCCCCTACGACGCGCTCTACATCGACCCGGACACCCATACGGCGGCAAAGTGCAATTACTGCGCCCATCGGGTGGATATCGGCCTCGAACCCGCCTGCGTGAACGTCTGCCCTGAACACGCCATCATATCCGGCGACATGGACGATGGTTCCACGGAGATCGCCCAGTTGCTCGCGAAGGAACAGGTGACGGTCCGCAAGGTGGAAAAGGACACGAAACCCCGCCTGTACTATATCGACGGCGACGAAGCCTCGTTGACGCCGGGGGAAACCGCGACGTCCGACAATTACATGTGGAGTTCGCAGTCGGACGGCGTGGGCCACTTCGCCCGATACATCGAGGAAAGGACCGCCCGCGCGAATCCGGAGGACATGGTCAGACAGCTTGGTGGGGAGAACCAGGGCGGACAGGTTGGCGGCGGGCAAGACGGCGCCGGCGCACGTGGCGAACAAGATAGCGGCAAAAACGAGAAATCCGGCAACGGCGCCGCGGCGCGCAGGGTCTACGACGCGCCGGACAAGGGCGTGCTGTGGGGAAACGACGTAGCCGCATACGTGTGGACCAAGGCCATCTCGGCGGGCGCTTTCCTCCTTCCCTTCGCGGCCTCGGTCCTGGGCATGACGCCCGATCCCTTTCTTTCCTGGTTCGGTAGTACCATCGCCCTGACGTTTCTCCTGGCCACGACGATCCTCCTGGTGAGCGATCTGACCCAGCCCAGACGATTTCTCTATGTGCTGCTCCGTCCCCAGTGGAAATCCTGGCTCGTGCTCGGAGGCTACGCGTTGACCCTCTACGGACTGGCGCTCACGCTGTGGGCCGCTGCCATGCTGACGGGCCGGACCGGAGCGGCGGAGATCATCGGCTGGGCCGCGGCCGTTCTTGCGATCCTGACGGCGGTATACACGGCCTTTCTCTTCGCCCAGGCCAAGGGACGGGATTTCTGGCAAAGCCCCACGCTCGTCCTGCACATGTTGCTCCACGCGGTGCTCGCCGGCGCGGGGGTTTTCGCTATCGCGCTCCTGTTCAGTGCGTCGGGCGAAGCGTGGACCGCCTTCGTCCGGAATACGCTGATCGTCGCCATCATCCTGAACCTGCTCGTCATCGCATCTGAAATGCTGACCCCCCATCCGACCGCCGACGCGCGGAAAGCCGTGCAGGCCATCGTCCGCGGCCGGTACCGGGGGTATTTCTGGATCCTGGGCATCGCCCTGGGCAACATAGCGCCCGTCGTACTGGCCTGGGCCGGTGGCGAAACGATGCTCGCCGCGGCCGGCGTGGGCGTGCTGATCGGCCTGTACGCGACCGAGTACGTCTGGGTCAGGGCGCCGCAGGACATACCGCTGAGTTGAGTAGGACTTACCGCTGAGTTAAGAAGGGCATAGCACCGACCTGACATAAACGCTGCCTGGCCAGGGCCCCGAATCAGGCTCGGGTGGAACCTGCCGGAACCTGCCGGAACCTGCCGGAACCTGCCGGAAGCCGCCGGAACCTGCCGGAAGCCGCCGGAACCTGCCGGAAGCCGCCGGAACCTGCCGGAACCTGCCGGAACCTGCCGGAAGCCGCCGGAACCTGCCGCGGGTTCGACGACGCAATGAACGAAGACACAGCAGACAGGAATCACCAATATGTCCATACGCCATAAACCGGGACTGATCGAATCGCTGGCCGAGAAAGTCGGACTGATTCCCAATCTGCACGAAGAGGACGGACCGGATCTACCCAGTCTCACCGAAGGCGGCGCGCTCACGGACTATCCGCCGCCGGACCAGTGGGACGATTGGGTAGAGTACGAGGCGCAGGACTGGCCGCGGCAACAGGCCAAACACTACATGGTGGTGCCGACGGCCTGCTTCAACTGCGAGGCCGGGTGCGGACTCCTCAGCTACGTCGACAAGGAGACGATGGAGGTCCGCAAGTTCGAGGGGAACCCCTACCATCCCGCCAGCCGGGGACGCAATTGCGCCAAGGGTCCGGCGACCATAAACCAGATCCGCGACACGGACCGCATACTTTATCCCATGCGCCGGTCCGGCGCCCGGGGAAGCGGCGAGTGGGAGCGGGTGTCCTGGGATACGGTGCTGGACGACATCGCCGCCCGGATACGGGAGCGGCTGCAACAGGGCGCGAACAACGAGATCGCCTACCACGTGGGCCGGCCTGGAGCCGAAGGCTACATCGACCGCGTGCTCAAGGCCTGGGGCGTCGACGGGCACAACAGCCACACCAACATCTGTTCGTCGGGCGCCCGTTTCGGCTACGCCCTATGGCATTTCTTCGACCGGCCGTCGCCCGACCACGCCAATGCGCGGTTTATCCTGCTGATCAGCGCTCACCTGGAGTCGGGGCACTACTTCAATCCCCACGCACAGCGGATCATCGAGGGCATGATGAAGGGCGCGAAGCTCGCAGTCATGGACCCCAGACTGTCCAATACGGCCAGCATGGCCGACCACTGGATGCCCACCTATCCCGGCAGCGAGGCCGCGGTATTGCTGGCCATGGCCAACGTCATCCTGCAGGACGGCCTCTACGATGCGGAGTTCATGAAGACGTGGGTGAACTGGCAGACCTACCTGGAGAAGGTACACCCGGACGCGCCGCGCACCTTCGATCGGTTCATCGAAGCGCTCAAGTCGGTCTACAGCGAGTACACGCCCGAGTTCGCCGAACAGGAGAGCGGCGTGCCGGCGGCCCAGATCGCCGAGATCGGCCGCGATATCGGCCGGGCGGGATCGCGGTTCGCCACCCACAACTGGCGCAGCGCGGGCAGCGGAAACGCCGGCGGCTGGGCCGTGGCCCGCTGCCTCCACTTCCTGAACGTGCTCACCGGCAGCGTCGGAACGGAGGGGGGAACCTCACCGAGCGGGTGGAACAAGTTCAAGCCCAACGTCTTCGACCATCCCCCGGACCAGAAGTTCTGGAACGAACTGCATTTCCCGAAGGAATACCCCCTCTCCCACTACGAGATGAGTTTTCTCCTCCCCCATTTCCTGAAAGAAGGACGGGGGAAACTGGCTGTCTACTTCACCCGGGTGTTCAATCCCGTGTGGACGTACCCGGACGGGTTTACCTGGGTCGAGGCGCTCCGCGACGAGGAGAAGGTCGGGCTGCACGCGGCCCTGACGCCCACGTGGAACGAGACCGCCTTTTTCGCCGACTACGTGCTGCCCATGGGCCACGCCAGCGAACGCCATGACATCATCAGCTACGAGACCCACTCGGGCACCTGGATCGGTTTCCGCCAGCCGGTCCTGCGCGAGGCCCGGCGGCGCATGGGCGACCCGGTGGATTTCACCTACGAGGCGAACCCCGGCGAGGTATGGGAAGAGGACGAGTTCTGGATCGAGCTGTCCTGGCGCATCGATACCGACGGCAGCCTGGGGATCAGGGACCACTTCATCTCGCCCTACAGGCCGGGTGAGAAAATCACCATCGACGAATACTACCGGTACATCTTCGACAACGTGGACGGACTGCCCGAAGCCGCCGCGAAAGAAGATCTTTCAACCCTGGATTACATGCGAAAGTACGGCGCCTTCGAGGTGGAGAAGACGGCCTACGCGAAACATCTCAAGACACTGGACGACGAGGCCGTCGCGGGCGCCAAGGTCGATCCGGAGACCAATACCCTGGTCGCCGGCGGCAAGACCGTGGGCGTGATGGTGGACGGCAAGCCGCGGGCGGGCTTCCCCACGCCGTCTCTGAAGCAGGAGTTCTATTCCCAGACCATGGTGGACTGGGGCTGGCCGGAGTACGCCATACCCACCTACATCAAGAGCCACGTGCATCCCGACGAACTCGACCGTGAGAACGGCGAGTACCCGCTGGTGCCCACATTCAGGCTGCCCACGCTGATCCACTCGCGGTCCGGCAACGCCAAGTGGCTCAACGAGATCTCCAACCGCAATCCCGTGTGGATGCACCGGCGGGACGCCGAAAAGATGGGCATTGGCACGGACGACCTGGTCCGGGTGACCACCGAAATCGGCCATTTCGTGGACCGCGTCTGGGTCACCGAGTCCATGAAACCCGGCGTGGTCGCCTGCTCCCACCATCTCGGGCGCTGGCGGCGCAAACAGGACGCGGACGGCAACCGCTGGTCTGTGAACCTCGTGGATATCCAGGAAGAGGACGGCGGGAAGTGGCGCATGCGTGTGATGGACGGAATCAGACCCTATGAAAGCGCCGACCGCGACTCCTCCCGCATCTTCTGGCGGGACGGCGGCGTGCACCAGAACATCACTTTCCCCGTGCACCCCGATCCGGTGAGCGGCATGCATTGCTGGCACCAGAAGGTCAAAGTGGAAAAGGCCCGCGAAGAGGATGCCTACGGGGACGTGTTGGTGGATACGGAGAAGTCCTTCGAAGTCTACCGCGCATGGCTGGACCAGACCCGGCCCGCGCCCGGTCCGGGCGGCCTGCGCCGTCCCCTCTGGCTCAACCGACCCTTGCGTCCGGCCGAAGAGACTTACTACCTGCCTGAATAGTTCAGACCGTATTTCCCCGCAGGATGTTCCGGACGGCGGAGCACACCGCCTCGTCGGCCTCCGGCATGGCGCCGGTCCGCGATGCCACCCAGGCGCCGAGCCGGTTGGCGGCTTCGCTGACGCGTGCGAGCGGCACGCCACGCAGAAGGCCGATTGCCAGGACCGCGGTGAAGGCGTCTCCGGCTCCGATGGTATCGACTACGTCCACCGGGACACCCGGGTGACCCACGGTCTCAGTCGAGGTAACCAGCAGGCTGCCTGCGGAGCCACGGGTGACGCAGACCAGTTTCAGTTCGTAGGCCTTCAGCAACCGCCGGGCCATGGACTCGAGACCGGCATCTCCGAGGTTCAGCAGGGGACAGACCGTGTGCAGTTCTTCGTCGTTCAACTTGACTGCGTGAGCGCGCTGGAAGGAATCCTGCAGCAGGGCCGGAGAGTAACGGTCCTGCCTGAGGTTCACGTCGAAGAGCCGAAAGGCGGAGGGCCGAATGGCGTCGAGAAACGCCGTGACGGCGGCGGTCGATTCCGCTTCATGCCGAGACACCGTCCCGTAGCATACGGCGTCCGCCCGCGCGGCCAGCGCGGACCATTCGGGCGTCCACGCCATGTGCTCCCA
>JAPOOT010000379.1 GCA_026713285.1 Gemmatimonadota bacterium
CAGAATACGTCTGTCCTGCATGCAACGACTGTCCGGCCGATTTGCTGTTGCGATACCTCATTTCGCATTCGCTTGGTATCTTGGATTAAAGCACTTCTGCCGGCGGTCCGACTGACAAGCTACCAGTGCGATGGCGGGTAGTCAACGGATTTACGGCTTCGCCTTCGTCAGGCGGCCGGCTGCTGATCGGCCTTGAAAAACCCGTGGGATCAGGCACCCGCGACGGTCTTTTTTGTGCTTGAACTATCCCGCGGACCCGTGTACTATGCCGGTTCGACCGGATCAAGCAACTTCTCCCGCTTTCTGTCCGATCGTTCGTCTTCGGCGTTGCCTGGACCATATACTTTAGACTGAAAATCGCGCCAATTCTCGGATCCTTTTTCATGTCATCCGGACCCACCAACGAAGCCACCCGTCCACTCGGCAAGCTGTCGCCCCTGAAGATGGCCGCCGTGCCCACCTTCGCCGGCATGCTGAAATACATCGGTCCCGGCATCGTCTGGGCCGGGCTGGCCCAGGGCAGCGGCGAGCTCATCTGGTGGCCCTACCTGACCGCCAAGTACGGCGCGGCCTTCATCGGCCTCCTCATCCCGGCCGCCCTGATGCAGTACTGGGTGAACGTGGAGATCGCCCGGTATACGATGATGACCGGGGAGACGGCCCTGACGGGTTTCAGCCGCATCGGCAAATGGTACGTTTCTTTGATCTGGGTGGGCGTTTTTCTGGAGAACATCTGGTTCGGCGCCTACGCGTCGGCGGGCGGGGGCGCGCTGGCGGAGTTGACCGGCTTCCCGGACGGATGGACGGTCCGCGGCCAGTCGCTCTTCTGGGCCTACCTGACCATCGGGATCTACCTGGTGGCCCTGTTCATGGGCCGCGTGGTCTACCTGATCGTGGAACGGCTCACCATGGCCGTGGTCGTCATCACGATCGTGGGAATCGTCTTCGCCGTATTCCAGCAACCTGTGCTGGCGGTGGCGGGCGAGTTCTTCGGCGTCCTGCTCACGCCCGGCTACCACAGGCCCGCCAACTGGGATCCAGCGGACCTGTCCACGGTGCTCACCGCGATCGTATTCGCCGGGGCCGGCGGCTTCGGACAGCTCTTCCTGTCCTACTGGATGCGGGACAAGGGCGTGGGGATGTCGTCTTATATCGGACGTATAACGAGCCCCCTGCGCACGGCGCCGGAAGCTATTTCGGCCACCGGATACGCTTTCGAGGATACAGCGTCCAACCGGACGAATTACCGGAAATTCATGCGGTACCTGCACCTGGAATCCGGACTCGGCGTCACATTGAATCTGGTCACGACCGTCATCATGTGCTGGCTGGCCTGGGCCCTGCTGAAACCGCAGGGCATCGTTCCCCAGGGCTGGGAAATCGCCGTGGTGCAGTCCGCCTTCTTCGAGGTCAGTTGGGGCGCCATCGGCAAGATCATCTTCCTGGTCATCGCCGCGGCATTCCTTTGCGATGCCTGGCTGCAGTCCACCGACGGCTTCGCCCGCATGCAGGCCGACTTCATCTACGCCAACGTGAAGCGGGCGCGCCGGTTTCATTTCCGTACGCTGTATTACGGATTCGTCGTGGTTTTTACCATTCTGACGAC
>JAPOOT010000216.1 GCA_026713285.1 Gemmatimonadota bacterium
ACCAGGCCGCCGCAGGTTTCGGCGCCGTGGAGCTGCTCGCGGAGGGCATCAACCGGGCCGCTACGCCCACCGGGGAAATCGACCGCGCGTCAATACGCGACTTTCTGTTTGCGACCTCCAAACAGACCGTCCTGGGACCGTACGATGTCTATCCGTTCGGCGATGCCCAGGCCGGCGCCCAGCGCGACCTGAAGGGCATACAGATCCAGTGGCAGGACGACGGAGCTGGCGGCCTGGTCAAGCGCATCGTACATCCGCCGGCGGCCAGCCAGGCGCCTCCGTGCTTCATGCGCTGAATCTTTCGAAGATAAACGTCATCTCGAAGTCGTTACGCTGACTCGGATGGCCTATTAGGAGTAGTGTTTCAGATGGGAGGAGTACTTCTGGAGAACAGGTAATTCTGCAAACAACTTTGTTGGTCGAATCATGTGACGTTTAGTCATGGTTTCAGTATATCAGGAACTGAGAGATTTCAGCATATCTTACGCGCCAGACGGTTGGAAATAGCTCCAGGGGCTGCTCAGCGAAGCCCCTCTTCCCGGCGATCTTCCAGTACAAGGGCAATGGCCTCTGCCAAGCTCTCGCGGGCTTCATCCTTGGTCGCGCCTTGGCCATTCGCTTCCGGTATTTCGGGACAAAAAGCAACATTGTAATCGGCATGGTCGTCGCTTTGGCGCATACAACGATGACGGGATCAGGTCGCTTTAAACGCGTGGATGGGAAGTGCCTCGGTTTCCAGCGTGGACAGATCCAGACATCGGGAGGCGTGATCGATATCGAATCCGACCACTTCTCCACTTGCATCCAGATCAACATGCAGGTCGTCTGTGACTTCGAGCGTCTCCGTGCTGCGGCCAGCCCTGAACTCGACATATAGGCTGTCGGTCTCCGGATAGTAGTGAAGTTTCATGGATGATCTTTCATTGGATAGCTGCTCATCAGCCTGACCAGGATAGACGTATCAATCCCGTAGCGACGGATCATAAGGTTGCTCCCGGAACGTTTCGATGTCGAACTGGGGGTGTTCGGAAGGAATCTTGTCTTTCAGCGTACCAAGGCCGGAGTAGTCGATACGCCCTGGTTTCAGTATGAATCCGTCAGATCCTTAGATGATTTCGATATGATCACCGGGTTTTACGCCCATGGCATCCATAACCTGGATCGGCAGGGTAACTTGCCGCTCTGATGTAATTTCCAAAAACCATGGCGAGATTCCTTATGTATGAATTGATTTTGACTGGTAGAAACTCAGGCTAAGCGAACAAAAGAGGATTTACGTACCCAGAGCCTCCGACCTCACAATAAACGACGATCACGTATTCCTAGAACTCCCATCCGCACATCCCCGGCACGGGCAGGCGCAGGGTGCGGTCCAGCGCGGACAGCAGTTCAGGGGGACCGTCCAGATCGTCGGTGACGGCCAGGCCGGTGGCGGGGCGGACGCCGAGCCAGAGGCGGGTGAAGGCGCCGACGGAGGCGGACAGCGTGGGTAATGCGGGGTCAGCGCCGGGTTCGGCCTGGGACTCGGGCCCCAGCGTGACCACGTACTCCCCACTAAGACCTCGCCAGGACGTGCCGGCGTCCAGGTATTTCTCTATGGGATCGCTCAGGGAGAGATTGAACCGCGTTGCCGGTCCGTGCAAGTGGGTCTTGGCCATGCAGGCTTCCAAGTCGCAGATCCGGGCCTGCCAGTACCCATCACCCCGAATCAGTGTGTTGAAGGGACCTTTTTCGGATACCATCCTGGCCCTAAAGGGCTGCCTGATCAGGTCCTGGAGTTGAACGTCCGGGGGTTCGACGATCTGGAAGAGCCGAATCTGGTCTCCGAGAGATTTCATGAGCGCGAGCAGTTCCATGAGCTGGTCATGGTTCTGGTACGCGATCATGTAGATATAGCAGGGACCGTGCTCTTCATCGTCGCTCGCCCAGAAGAAGTGGGTCAGCTCGCCGCCGGGGCCATCGCAATACCCCAGCACGAAGGATTTCTCCGAGTGATTCAGTTCGACCTGCAGCAACTCCGCGGGATACAGCCTGCAGCCACCG
>JAPOOT010000381.1 GCA_026713285.1 Gemmatimonadota bacterium
CAACGTGTCCGTCTCGGACACGCCCCGGGCCAGCATGATGGCCACGGCCTTCGATATAGTCCACTGATCCGTTGAATAGAGTCCTTCCTTCAAGAGCAGGAAGTGTGCGTCCGACCGTTTGGATCCGCCTTCGCCTACGTTCACGAACACGTCGCCGTTTCGCACCTCGACCGGAAAGGTCTCCAGGTCATCGCACCCGCCGGTGAAGCAACCGCCGCCGCCGAGGTCGTAGCTCCATCCGTGCCAATCGCAGGTCAGCACGCCGTTGCGAACGCGCCCCCTCGTGAGCGGGTATCCCATGTGCGGACATTGATTGTCCGTGGCGAATACCGACCCGTTATGCTTGAAGAGGGCGATGCTCCTTCCCTCCACCTTGACGGCCTTGGGCTTGCCGTCCACCACTTCGTCCGTTGCCGCCACCCGTACGAATCCGTTTTGTTCCGTTGACATATTCCGTTACCTCTCCGTTGTTCGCTATTCGTCGAACACCTCTACGGTCGTCCGGCCTTCAGAAAATCGCATGGCCGTGTTGATGGAGGCCATGCTGTTCTTGTTCAAACGCACATCCGTGGCGTAGCGCACCAGTCCCACCAGGAGCTGATACCGGGATGGATGGCCCTTTTCACCTGCGCCTCCCCCGCCTGCGTCTCCTCCGAGACCTTCCCATTCGTTGAACGCGACGCGCAGGGTGGGAAGGAGCTCCAGGTTGGTATCGTCCCACAGGATCGCCCGTCCCACTTCCTTGAGCAGGTCCGCCCCGTCGAATCCGCTGTTGAGGTAACCCAGCACCTGGTCGCCCACCCCGTGGATATCCAGCGACTTGATGGAATGGACAATGAGATCCGAAGCGGCAGCCTCGTCCGGTACGTCCGTTCGATGGGCGGGCAGGGGTTCGTCGAGCGACCGTGCGGAGATATTGATCCACCGGTTGTCGAAGATCTGCCATGCCGCGTGGTACAGGCCCTTCGCCGCCGCCGCCGGCCCACCGTATGCGTGGACGTGTCGCAGGGAAGCCGCCAGGTTGAACTCGGTGGACAGCGGTCCCCACCCCGCGTCGACGTTCACGGGCGTACGCGCCATGCGGTCGGCGGCGAGCAGCACGAAGGTCGTGATAAGACGCTCGAGCGCCACGCCGTCTCGCAGGACCCGTGTCACGGCTTCGAAAGACCGCTCGATATCGACGCTCAACAGGGCGTCCACGAGGGCATTCTCGTCGTATTCCGTGCGCGTGTTCACGTCGTAATCATGTGATTCCAGTTCAGGCGCGAGTTCGGTGAGCAGCCGGACGGCATCCCGGTGGAACCGCTCCGGCTCGTCGCGCCCCCGGCCCGCCATCTTTGCGCCGAGGTTGCAGACCAGTTCGGAAGCCTCGCCCCATCCGAAGGTATCCACCACCCTTGCGAGATCGCCCAGGCTGGCCATGTTACGGGAAAAACCGAGGAAGTACTGCGCCACCGCACACTCGAACAACAGTTTGAAGATATGGTCCTGTTGGCCGTTTTCGCAGGCCGTGTGCAGACACCGTTCGATCCGGAAATCCTGCATGTTTCGGGAGAACATGCG
>JAPOOT010000382.1 GCA_026713285.1 Gemmatimonadota bacterium
ATATGTTGATTTTTATTTCGATCAACATTGACAATATAATATATCGTTCAAATAACAACACACCACCTACCTGTTTATTCGGTTTGCCCTATGGACCCCGACTCGAAACGGCCACAAAAAGGAACCGGACGTGTTACTCGAGGCGTTTGGCGCCCAGAGGCGTTAAGCGCCCTTAGACCAGCGCACGCTGCCAAACCCGATCCCCATCAAGGAGACCCGAAATGGAAGCCTGGATTTTCGTCCACAACCCCCTCGAACGATACCTCACCGATTTCAAGCGGATCTTCGACGCGTGGCAGGAAGGCGGCGTCACCGGCATCGTCGTGGGCTATCTCCACTTCGAACTTGACGACGGAACGAGAATTCCGGTCTTCGGCAGCGACCCCGCCGTGTACCGGTCCTTCGGCGTAGATCCGCCCGCGGAGACGCCCCGCGACCGGGAAAAGGAACGTCTTTTCGCCGCCATGCTCGACGACGCGGCGAACCGCGGATGGCACATCATCACCTTCGGCGCCGGCCTGGGCGGAGGACGTCTGCCTGTGGAGGAAGATCCATACGGCGCCATCAGCCACGCCGCGGCGGTCCAGGACTCCATGAACGCCCTGCCCCAGGCCCATGGCTTCCTGATCGACGGGCCGGGCGAACAGCACTACGAGCTCGCCTTCCACCACGGGGGAGAGCTTTTCGAGATCCGGCCGGGGGAGGACGAGCGATTTGGTGCGCTGGGGTATGACCTCGACCGGCTCCAGCGGGGTATCGAACACCTGTGGACGCGGTTTCACCAGTTGACACCGGCCGAAGTGCGCTATCGCGCGCCCGGCGGCATGCTGGCGGGCATGCAGCTTTTCGACATCAACGAGGATGCCCTGTACTGGCTGCGCGCACGCCGGGAAACGGCGCTTGGATTCATGGCGGCCACGCATGAGCAGGTCGGGATGCTCAACCGGAAGGTGGAACTCGGCGGCATCCCGCGCACGGCGGCCTTCTCCTCCCTGACCTGCCAGGACTATCACGCCATGGCCTCGTGGTTCGACTTTATCTTTCCCAAGCACTACTACTGGCACCGGGGCTTCGACGGCATGTACGGGACCGTCTCCCGCTGGGTGCAGCGACTGCGGAAGTGGAACCCGACGCTCACCGAGGAGGACGCATTCGACGTGGTCAAACTGCTCTTCGGCATCGATCTGCCGGGCGTGCGCACCCTGATGGACATGGAGATGGGGTTCTCAGACGAGTTCTTCTCCACCATCGTTTACGGGGAAACCCGCCGGGCGCTGGAAGCCATCGGCGATACGGACAAGTGCATCTGCTGGGTCTCGACCGGGCGCGCGCCCCACGCGGGCGACGCCATGCCGGCCCGTGACCTATACGGCATCTTAAACGCCTCCAGGGAAGCCGGCCTGAAGCGCTTTCTCTTCCATCCCGATCCGGATATCGGCGCGCCCGAGTGGCATATCCTCACCAACTTCTGCGGTAATCCCTGGCAGGAGTCTAACGACGCAGTCTACTGGCCGCCCGACACGCCGAGGCTCGACTCCTTCAGCCACGGACGAAAGCCCACGCGGACCGACTAGGGAGCCCGTGGTAAGGGCGCAGCTCAGACGCAGATCGGCCAGGGAGCGAAACGATGGCGCTATCCAATTTCACGGGACCGGACTACATCGACGCGTGGACGAAGGACCTGGACCGGCGGTGGCCCGAGCGGTCGGCGATGGTGGATTGCGTCGTGCGGACGCTAGGCGGATGGCAGGATGAACGGCGCGTAAGAGATCTGTGCCTAAGAGATCTGCGCCAGGCGGGATCGCGCGAGAAGAAGCGTCACGCGGTGATCCGCCTCCTGGAACTGGGGGTCGGCGCGGGAGGACTCGCCGAAGCCGTATTGGACGCGTTGGCCGATGCATCCGGTGAGGGGTCGCCCGATGCCGTCGAATACACGGGGATCGACATCGAGCCGGCACTGGTAAGCCATGGG
>JAPOOT010000286.1 GCA_026713285.1 Gemmatimonadota bacterium
TCCTGAATGGTGACGTCGTGCTGATGAAAGGTGCCCGGCATGATCGAACCGCCGTAGAGCATGAGCGAGGGGACGTTGGTCCTTCCGAGCGCCATGACCGTGCCGGGAATCGTCTTGTCGCATCCCGAAAGGGCGATCAGACCGTCGAACATGTTTCCGATCGTGACCAGTTCGATGGAATCGGCGATCACCTCCCGGCTGACCAGCGACGCCTTCATGCCCTGGCTGCCCATGGTGATCCCGTCAGAAATGGATACGGTGTTGAACTCCATGGGCGTGCCGCCGGCTTCGCGGACACCTTCCTTCACGTATTCAGCCAGGTCGCGGAGGTGGTAGGTGCAGGGACCGATCTCGATCCAGGTGTTGGCGATCCCGATGATCGGCCGGGAAAGATCCGAATCGGTGAACCCGGAGGCCTTGAGCATGGCCCGGGCCGGGGCCCGCGAGGGGCCGTCGGTAATGGTCCTGCTGTGTCTTTTTCCTGCGTCATTCATTTTTCGGTCTCCGTTCTGCTTGGGTAGACTGCGCCCGACGGTTCATGCACGACAGTTCATGCGATAGTTGTGTGACAGTTCGTGCGCGGAAGTTCGTACGACAGTTCATGCGCGACAGTTCATGCGATAGTTGTGCGACGGTTCGTGCGCGGAAGTTCGTACGACAGTTCTTCCACAACCTGAGTGTGTTCACTAATCGGATTGCTACTTCAGGGTCATGATAAAGGCGGTCAAGCGATCGACCTGGTCCTCGGTCAAATGACTGTAGTTGGGCATCAGTCCCGTGAAATGATCGAACCGGGGGTTTTTCAAATGCTGGGCGAACCACACCTTGATCCGCTCATCGCCCTGTACGTTGAAGATCCCCTCGTACCGGGGGGCGAAAAAGTCGTATACATCCGGCCTTGCCACATTAAGCGAGTCCAGGTGGGCCCGGTACACGTCGTCAGTCAGGCGGGCGGCGAGCCTGGGGATCAACCCGGCCAGGTCCGGGCCGCGGGAAATGCCTCCGCCGATGGCGTGACAGGTAGCGCATCCCTGCAGGCGAAACAGCCGGCGTCCGTGCTCTTCCGGCGTCCTGGGTTCGCCTGCTCCGTCCGTGCCGTACATGAAGACCACGGCGACGGCCATCAGGATTGCGCCGACGCCGAAGAGGGTCACCAGCACGCTGAAACGCATCGATCTCCCTCAGGAAACGCGGCTAGCCGTGTACTTCCACCCCGGACATGCGTTCAAGGGATTTAACCAGCGCCTGCGTGCCCTCGTCGCCCTCACCGGCGGCTTCGATGGCGTTGAACAACTGGTGAGCCAGGCTCGCGCCGGGCAGTCCCAGCCCGAGTTCCGAAGCGGCCCCCATCACGAGCCGCAGGTCCTTCTGTTGCAGTTTCACCATGAACCCCGGATCGAAGTCCCGCTTGATGATGCGCGGCGCCAGGTTGGACAATTGCCAGGATCCCGCGGCGCCCCCGCTGATCGCGGCGAGCATCTTCTCCATGTCCAGCCCGGCCTTGGCGGCCAGGATGAGCGCTTCCGCCATGGCCAGGTTCGCTACGCTTACCGCCACCTGGTTGCAGAGCTTCGTCATCTGCCCGGCGCCGTGATCGCCGA
>JAPOOT010000206.1 GCA_026713285.1 Gemmatimonadota bacterium
CTTCAGGGCGATCCCCACATTCTCCCCCACGGTCATCGAATCGAACAGGGCGCCGCCCTGGAACAGGAAACCGAACCGTTTCCTGATTTCGTCCAGCTCGTGCCTGTTCAAACGGGTTACGTCCCTTCCGTCCACCAGGAGAGTGCCGCCATCCGGATGCAACAATCCCGTTATGTGCTTGAGCAGCACGCTCTTGCCGCATCCGCTCCGGCCGATGATGACCATGGTCTCTCCCGATTCGATGGTCAGGTTTACGTCCTGAAGCACCGGTTTTCCGAAGGCTTTTCTTAAATGGACTATTTCGATCATGAGCGGGTAAGCATATGTAATCCGGGGAAAACGGTCAGCCCGGATCTTCGTGATACAGATCCGGGTTCTCGAAACGGGCGAAACGGTCCACAAAAACCAGTTCCACCGTACCTACGGGGCCGTTGCGCTGCTTGCCGATGATGACTTCCGCGTTGTTCTGCTCCTGTTCCTCTCCTTCACCGTACCGCGCAGGCCGGTAGATGAACAGCACCACGTCGGCGTCCTGTTCGATCGCGCCCGATTCCCGGAGGTCCGACAGTTGCGGCCGGCCGTCCCCTCCACGGGTCTCTACCGCCCGTGAAAGCTGCGAGAGCGCAATGACGGGGACATTCAACTCCTTTGCCAGGGCCTTGAGGTTCCTGGAGATGGCGGAGATCTCCTGTTGCCTGTTCTCCGCGTCATTCGGGCCCCGCATCAACTGCATGTAGTCGACGGCCAGCAGGCCGATGTCTTTACGCTCGGACATGAGTCTTCGGGCCCGGGAACGCATTTCGGTGACCGACAACGCCGGGGTCTCGTCGATGTATACCGGCGCGGTGGCGAGGGCGCCCACCGCAATGCTCAGGTTCGACCAGGCGTCTCCCGGCAACCGTCCGGTGCGCATCAGGTGGGAATCCACCCGCGCCTCGCTGCACAGCATCCGCTGAGCCAGTTGGTGGCTGGTCATCTCGAGACTGAACAGGCCGACGCCAACCTGGGCTTCCACCGCTACGTGGCGGATGATGTTCAGGCAGAGCGCCGTCTTCCCCATGGCCGGCCGGGCCGCGATGATGACCAGGTCCCCGCGTTGAAATCCGGCTGTCATTTCGTCCAGCCGGGTAAAACCCGTGGGAATGCCGGTGACGGTGCTGTCCTGCTCATGGAGTTTTTCGATGTTCTCGAAGGTGTCGTGCAGAATGGGATTGAGCTGGGTGAACCCGCGGCGGACGTCACGCTGGGAGAGGGAGAAAACCATCTGTTCGGCCTCATCCAGCAGTTCCGCCGTGTCCTCCGATGACTCATACGCCCGCGAGGCGATCTGGGTAGCCACGTTGATCAGTTTGCGGCCCTGGGACTTCTCGTGCACGATCCGGGCGTGGTACTCCACGTTGGCCGCGGTCGAAACGCTTTCCACCAATCCCGCCAGATAGAATGCCCCTCCCACGGAGGCCAGTTCCTGCCGCTTTTCCAGTTCTTCGCTCAGGGTGATCATGTCGGTGGGTTCGTTCCGGTCGTACAGCGCGATCATGGCGTTGAAGATCTTGCGGTTCGCTTCACGGTAGAACGCGGTATCGTCGAGGATGTCGAGGACGATCGACATGGCGTCCTGTTCCAGCAGCATGGCCCCCAGAACAGCCGCCTCCGCCTCCACGGCCTGCGGCGGAAGCCGTTCCACACCGTCGCTCTGGCTGTTCATGGATTCGCGCTCCTAGGTCGCCTTCTCGTCGGATTGCACGAGGCGGTCATATTCCTTCCGCAGCATCTGTACATCTTCCCACGTCGGCCGTTTGTACGCCGGATTGTGCAACAGGCCGGAGGGGTGGTACGTAACCAGCAGTTTCACGCCGTGACAGTCGTGAAACCTGCCTCGCAGGGTTCGGATCGAACTGTTCCGCTTGAGCAGCGCCTGGGCGGCGACTCGACCGAGGGCGCAGATCAGCCGGGGCTGAACGAGGCGTATCTGCTCCTTAAGGATGGCGTCGCAGGCGTCGATCTCTTCGGGCCGAGGGTCCCGGTTGTTCGGCGGCCGGCATTTCAGGATGTTGGTGATGTAGACCTCGTCCCGGGTGAAATCGATGGCGTTCAATATGCGGGTCAGCAGTTTGCCCGCCGCTCCTACGAAGGGCTGCCCCTGCTCGTCTTCATGGGCTCCGGGCGCCTCGCCCACGAACATCACGTCGGCGTTTTCGTTGCCGGAACCGAATACGAAGTGTTTTCGCTGGTGACCGAGTGCGCAAGCCGTGCAGAGATGGTACCGCTCATACAGCGCTTCGAGGGAAGCGGCTCGATCCGATCGGGCGGCCCGATCGGGCTTCCGCCGCCGTTCCGGCAGCGGAAGGACCTTGTCCAGGCCCTCCGGCAGGAAGTGCGTTTCAAGCCCCTGTTCCTCTTCCTGCTTCACGGCCTCGACGGTCTCGCGTATAAGGTCGGCCAGCGACGCTTGTCGGTTCATGCGGGAACGACTTCCCGGTTTCTCAGCAGGCGGGCGACTTCGTCCATTATGCGGTCCGCCACGCCGGACTTGGACTGCATGGGAAGGGATTCCTCGCGGCCGTCGCGGCGTATCAGGGTGACGATGTTCGTATCCGTCCCGAACCCCGCGCCCTCGGCGGTGATGTCGTTGAAGACCACCAGGTCCAGGTTCTTCTCCGCCAGTTTCCTCCGCGCGTAATCCAGGCCGTCATGGGTCTCCGCGGCAAAGCCGATCAGCACGGGCGGCCGGTCCGCGGCCACTTCCTTGAGGATATCGGCGGTCCTGGTCATTTCCAGCGTAAGCCCTTCGTCTGTCTTCTTCATCTTCCGCCGGGCCTGAACGCCGGGCCGGTAATCCGACACCGCCGCAGCCATGATGACCGCATGCCGACCTTCGCGGTTTCTCAGGACGGCTTCGCGCATCTCACCGGCGGACCGGACGTGTTCGACGTTCACCCCGTATGGGTCCTGGAGGCTTGTAGGCCCCGATACCAGCGTGACCGACGCGCCGCGCCGCGCCGCGGCCCTGGCAACGGCAAAGCCCATCTTCCCGCTGGATCGGTTTGTGACGCACCGGACGGGATCGATGTCCTCCGCCGTGGGGCCGGCGCTCACCAGCACGTTGCATCCGGCCAGGTCCTGATCGGGATCGGCTAGAATGGCGAGCGCCTCCACGATACGATCCGGCGCCGCGAGCCTTCCCTCCCCCATTTCCCCGTTTGCCAGTGCCCCGAATTCCGGTTCGACGACGTGAACGCCCCGGCTTCTGAGCCGTTCCAGATTCGCCTGGACGGCCTCGTTTCTCCACATGCGGAAGTTCATGGCCGGCGCCAGGCAACAGGGCGCTTCGCAGGCCAGCATCACGGTGGAGAGCAGGTCGTCGCCCAGGCCGTTCGCCATCTTGCCGATGATATTGGCCGTGGCGGGCGCGATGGCCACCGTATCGGCCCAGACCGCGAGATCCACGTGTTCTTCACCGGACGACCCGGTATCGGGAAACTGCTCGACGGCCACGGGACGCGCGGTGAGGGCGCTGAACGTTACGGCTCCGACAAAGGCGAGCGCTTCACGCGTCATGACCACCCGGACGTCCGCCTGCTCCTGAACGAGTCCGCGAACGACTTCCGCCGCCTTGTAGGCCGATATGCTGCCCGTCACCCCGAGGACGATCCGGCGCCCTTTCAACCTGGACATCGGGAACTCCTGTTTTACTCCGCGGCCTCGTCGTCCCCGGCCGGCTGGTAATCAAAGCGCAACTCGTTGCCGAGCAACCGGTCCAGCGCCATGGTCGTCACTTTTTCGGCGCGGTCTTCCTGCGTCCCCAGCATCTTGTTGTGGAGGTTGATTCTCCGCGCCTCGAGGGCCGTGATCATGACGGCTTCGTAGATGTTTTCGGCGACTTCCCTCATGCGCTCCTGGGATATGTACTGCGTTGGCTTTCCGGTATTCATTGCGGCTCCCATCGGCTGATGCGACGCCGTTCGGCGGTGATGATCCCTCGAATGGCGTCGACGGTTAACTGCTGTTTTCCGTCGTCATTTTCAACCCCGTAGTCATATGCGGGCAGATACTTCATTTCGGTGCGCGCCTTGATCAGCCTCCTGTGGATCTGATCGTCGGTTTCCAGGCCCCGTTGTTTCAACCTTCTTGACAGGCAGTCCATGGAAGGCGGTATGAGAAAGACGAGTACGGCTTCCGGGAATATGGCCTTGACTGCCCGCCCGCCCTGTACGTCGATGACCAGCAGGGCCACGTCCCCGGATCGAATGACCCGCTCGACGGTGTCCCTGGGGGTGCCGTAAAGCACGCCGTCATAAACTTCCGCCCATTCGAGAAAGGCGCCCTGCCTGATCTTCGCCTTGAATTCGTCCGCGCTGACAAAACGGTAATCCACCCCGTCTTGCTCGTTCGGCCGCTTGCTCCGGGTCGTCATGGAGACGGACCTGACGATGGTCGAATCTTCTGCGGTGAGCAATTCGCCGACGGTGGTTTTGCCCGTGCCCGACGGTGCGGAAAGGACCAGGCAGAACCCCTTGGAATCCGATCGGCCGGGCGTACCGAAATCACTCAATGTTCTGCACCTGCTCACGAACCTTCTCGAGCTCTTCCTTGGCCTCGATGACGGAATGGCTGATCTCCGTATCGTTGCCCTTCGATCCGATGGTATTGATCTCCCGGTTCATTTCCTGGATGAGGAAGTTGAGCCGCCTGCCAGGACTCCGATCGGCCGCAAGCGCATCCAGAAAAGCGTCGCAATGCGCGCTCAGACGGACACATTCCTCGGTCACGTCGCTGCGTTCCGCGAACAGGGTAATCTCCATGGCCACCCGTTGCGGATCGATCTGGCTGTCCTCGAGCAGGCCGGCGAGCCGACTGCTCAAGCGTTCCCGGAAATCGGACACCCGGTCCGGCGCCCGGCCCTCGATTGACCGCAGTATGGCCATTATGGCTTGGATCCTGTTGCGCAGGTCTGTTTCGAGCGTCTTCCCCTCGCTTCTCTTCATGTCTTTGAAAGCGGCGAGCGCCTTCGCCAGAGAGGCTTCGATCCCCGTCCACCGCTCGGCCGGGTCGACTTCCTCGATTTCCGGCGTAATCAGGCCCGGATACGCGGCGACCATTTCGAGGGAGACGTCGCCTGCAACGCCAAGTCGATCCTTGAGCTTCCTCAACGCGTCGCAGAACTTTCTTCCCGCCTCCACGTCGATCCGGATCCCCTGCGCACCCGTTTCGCCGTCGTCGCATCGAACAGATACGGAGACGTTACCCCGGATGACGTGCTCCTGCACGTATGCGCGCACCCGGCCCTCCAGCGAACCCAGAGACTTGGGCAACCTTACCGCGATGTCACAGAATCGACCGTTGACCGAACGCAGTTCGACGACGGTCCGGACGCCGGCAAGGTCAGATTCCCCGGCGCCGTATCCAGTCATGCTGCATATCATTTTGGGCCCCTGAATCTCCATTTCTGTCTGTTTCCAAGAAACTTGAAATTACACGCTAAACGGCGATTTGTCAATAACATATTAACGGTTGCGCGGTGGTGTTCCTTACCTTTCCGGACACGATGAATCGAAGAATCATGACGCTTGAAGCGACCGGCCGCCTTATATTAAGAAATAGTCTGGAACATGATGATCCAGGCGTCGAAGAACGTCTTCGAATCCCTATCTGCCCGGCACGGGAAACAGGATAAACCAGTCATGGATGCCTTGGCGTTGCAGGCCGTGAAAGACGAGTGCAGGTTCCTGGAGGGGACGCGTATTGCGGCCATCGACCAATACGCGCCCATGGAAATCGGCCTCGTCCTGAAGACGAACGCGGGCAGGCGGGTGCTTTCCCTTTCCGTGCAACCGGGTTTCGCCCGGGCACATCTGTCGGATTCAACGCAGAAGAGCGCGGCCGCTTCCGCCCTACTCGGCGCGCTGCGCGACCATCTCGTTCCAGGTACGCTGGAAAAGATCGTCGTGGCGCCGTTTGAACGGGTGGTGGACCTGCACATACAGGGACGATCATCGTCGGACCCCCGCCGCTATCGCCTGATCGCAGAACTCATCGGGAACCGGGGCATCATGGTGTTCCTTTCCGAACCGGACCGGGTTATTCTGGAGACCCTCAGGCGCATCCGGGGCGCCGACAGGCCACTTGTACCCGGTGAGACCTACGCGTTTCCTCCGCCGATGGAGAAAATACCGCTTTCGGATGCGACGCGCGGACTACTGGACGATCTGGACAACCTGAAAGCTTCGGTAGAACTGGCGCGTCACTTGTCCGCCACGTTCGCGGGGCTATCCAGGGAAATGGCCATGGAAGTGCTGGCCCGGGCCGGCCTGTCGGATGCAGCGGATTTTAACGACGGGGACCCGGACGGCCGCGCTGACCGGGTCTGGCAGAGCCTGCATGAACTTGTCGACCGAGTCCGGGCCAGGGTCTGGACGCCCTGTATTGGCAGGTCGCATGACGGCCGGGTCCGGTTGCTTTCGGCGGTCCCGGTCCACTCCCTTCCGGAGGCGCAGGTCGAGCACTACGAATCCATCAGCGTCGCCGTAGAAACTTTCTACGCAGAGCGGAAAGCGGAAGAAGCCTCGAAGCAACGGTTGCTGACGGTACAACGCACCCTGCGGGATGAAATCCGGCGGCTGGAGCGTTTGACGGCGAACCTTGCCCGCGACCAGGATCACGTGGAGCGGGAAGAGGAATACCGCAGGTACGGCGACTTGATCACGTCTCACATAGCCCGGTTGAAAGCGGGGTCGGCGGAAGCCCGGGTCGAAGACTACTTCAGCGATGAACGGGAGGAAATCGTCATACCGTTGAAGCCCGGGCTGTCGCCGGCGGAGAACGCCCGGTGGTATTTCCGCATGGCCCGGAAAGCCAGAGACGGACGGAAGGCGGTGGCGCATCGCCTGGGCCAGGCTCGAAGACGACTGGAAGTAGTCGAGGGCATCCGGGCGGCGCTGGAGTGCGGCGCGGACGCGAAAAAGCTGGAGGATGCCCACAGGGCCTGCATCAGACTGGATCTCGTCAAGGCGCCCCGTAAGGCCGGCGGAACGAAACGGTCACGCAAACAGGCCGGACGGGACATACACCCGAGAAGGTACATGACATCGAACGGACACCTGCTGCTCGTGGGCCGCAACAGCCGGGAAAACGAAGCGCTCACAAAATCGGCTGCGCCGGACGACATCTGGCTCCACGCACGGGACCTTGGCGGTTCCCACGTGATTCTGCGGAGGGTGGACAAGACCCAGATGCCGAGTAAAAGGACCCTGTTCGAAGCGGCCTGCCTGACGGCCTACTTCAGCAAGGGACGGGGGTCTGCCACCGTGCCGGTGGACTATACGGAACGACGTTACGTCAGGAAAATGAAAAACGGCGGGCCCGGGCAGGTCGTGTTTACCCGCGAAAAAACGCTTTTCGTCGAACCCAGGCTTGAACTCAGGCAGGCCGATCAGCCGGGGGAATCGGACCGTGGATGATCCGTTCCCTTCAGACCCGGTCCACGATGCTGCCCTCGGCGTAGGATCCCAGCAGCTTGAAGTTGGTCGCGATCTCCTGGAGGTGGTTGAGCGCCCGTTTGCAGAGCAGACTGTCGGCGTGTCCCTCGAAATCCAGGTAGAACAGGTACTCCCAGGGGGATCCGACCAGGGGCCGCGATTCGATCTTGTTGATGGAGATGTCCCGCAGCGCGAATACGCTCATGGCCTTGAACAACGTGCCGGGTTCGTGGGGCATCGAGAACACGATGGAGGTCTTAAGGCGTTCGCCCACAGGTGGTTCGGGCTCCCTGCCCAGGACCAGGAAACGCGTATAGTTCTGGACGTTGTCTTCGATGCCGCGCTCCAGGATCTCGAGTCCGTACCGCTCCGCGGCGCGGGTGCTCGCGATCACGCCGATGTCCCGGTCTTCTCCCTCACCCAGCATCTTGGCCGCGCCGCCGGTGTCGTAAACGGTTTCGGGCTTCAGCGACGGATGTTCCCGGAAAAACCGGACGCACTGTTCCAGCGCCTTGGTATGAGACTGGACCCGGCGGAGTTCCTCCGGGCGGACACCCGGTTTCGCCATCAGGTTGTGGACGATGCGGAGCACGATCTCGCCGACGATTTGCTGGTTGTGCTCCTGCATCAGGTCGTAATTGACGTGGATGCTGCCCGCAAGGGTGTTTTCGATTGGAAGCATCCCGTAGTCGCAGCGCCCCTCTTCCACGGCGCGGAACACGTCGTCGAACCACCCGTGGGGCACCGGTTCGGCCGCGTCCCCGAAATATGCCTGTACGGCCATTTCGCTGAAAGCGCCCAGTTCGCCCTGGAAGCCGGTCCTGTACTTGTTCAATCGGTTCTCCTCTCCTCCAACAACGAGGCTCTGCTTTCCTTCGCCGTCGTCAGCGTCCTCACCAGTTCCGACTCGCGTCCCTCCTCGATCAGCGCCGCCAGGTCGTCCAGCAACCGCCTGGCGTCCTCGATGCCGCGGAGCAGTGGCCGGCCGTTCGTCAGACAGATGTCGGCCATCACGCGCACGTTGGACGCGGCCAGACGGGTGGTGTCCCGAAATCCCGATGCCGCAAACGCTCCCAGGCGGTCTTCCTCGCGCGCCATGTTTTCCGCGGCGAGCGCCAGCGCTACGGACAGCAGGTAGGGGAGGTGGCTGGTTATGGAAACGATCCGGTCGTGGCGTTCCGCGGTAATGACGACGGGACAGGCGCCGATCCCGCGAACGAGATCCGTGAGCAGATCGACGGCCCCTTCATCGACCTCGGGAGGCGGGACCAGGGCGAAAGTCGCGTCTTGCAGCAACCGGGCGTCGGCGTGTTCGATGCCGGCGTGCTCGGTTCCCGCCATGGGGTGTCCGCCGACATACCGTTTGATTCCTGTCTCGCTGGCGACGGCGGAAACGATGGCCGCCTTGGTGCTGCCCAGGTCCAGGAGGACGGTCTCCCTACCGAGAATCGACGCCAGGCCCGGCAGCATCTCGAGTATGGCCCGGACCGGCGTGGCGAGCACGACCAGGTCGGCCCCTTCCACCCCCTCGGCCAGGTCGAGGAATCCCACGTCGACCGCGCCGCGCTCGATGGCCCGGTCGAGCGTTGCCCGGTCCAGGTCGACGCCCGCGACACGATCCGCCGCCCCCGACTTGCGGAGCGCCATGCCGAAGGAACCGCCCAGCAATCCGACTCCGATGATGGTGACTCGCATAAACGAACTCAGTCTATGGTGCGGTTCACGGCTGTCGCGACCGACTGCAATTCCGGAATCAGCGAGGCAAACGCTTCCGGAGTCAGGGACTGGTCCCCGTCCGAAAGGGCGCGCTCGGGTCTGGGATGCATCTCGATCATGAGTCCGTCGGCGCCGACCGCAACGGCCGCCCGGGACGCCGGACCCACGAAATCCGCGTTGCCGGTTCCGTGGCTCGGATCGATGAAGACCGGCAGATGGGTGTATTTCTGCAACACCGGCACGGCCGAGATGTCGAGTGTATTCCGCGTCCAGGTCTCGAAGGTCCGTATACCCCGCTCGCACAGTACGACGTTGTGGTTTCCCCCCGCAAGGATGTATTCTGCCGCCAGCAGCATCTCCTCGATCGTGGCGGACATGCCGCGCTTGAGCATGACGGGCCTGGAACTCTGTCCCACGGCGTTCAACAGCGGGTAGTTCTGCATATTGCGCGCGCCGACCTGCAGCATGTCCACGTACTCGGAGACCATCGGCTCCATTTCAGGCTCCATCACCTCCGATATGGTCGGCAGTCCCGTTTCCTCGCTGACCCGGGCCATGATCTTCAGGCCTTCCTCGCCGAGCCCCTGGAAACTGTAGGGGGAAGTCCGCGGCTTGAACGCGCCGCCTCGGATGATGTGGGCCCCGGCCGCCCGGGCGTGCCGCGCCGCTTCCACGAACTGGTCGTAGGATTCGACGGAACAGGGACCGGCTATGATGGTAATCCCATCGCCGCCGATCGTGACGTTGCCTACCTGAAATCGGGTCTTGTGCGGCTGCACTTCCCGGCTTACGAGCTTGTATGGCCGCTGAATGCGCTGAACCCGGTCCACCCCGTCCAGGATTTCAAACTGTTCGGGCTCAAGGCTCAGCGTATTGCCGATAAGACAGATGATGGTTATTTCGTCACCCTGAATGTCACGCGGTTTGCAGCCGAATGCCCGGATGGTTTCCCTAACATGCTCCTTCTGGTCTTCCGAAGCCTGCGGCTTCATTACGACCACCATTTCAACCTCCTTCGGCGATGTCCGGCCTGAGTACTACGGCGCCGTTCAGGTAAACATGCCGTATTTCATCCTGTGGTGTTACCGTGTTTACGTGAATCAGAACCCGGATGCACCGGGCAAGTCCGTCTGGGACTTCCATCTCCTGGGTGCAGAACAGGGGAATCGACGTCCATCCCATCTGGCGCGCTCCCAATGCGGGCGTCTCGGCGTCGAGATCCTTCGTCGCGGAAAAGATGACGCTGGCGATCTGCTCCAATTCGATGCGATTGGCGTCGACGATCGCCGACAACAGTCGCCGGGACGCTTCTCCAATGGCATCGGCGGAATTCAGTTCAACGGTTATGGCGCCTCGAACGCCCCGGACCATGGTTCCTCCTGGAATGCGGAATGCTGGATTCTACCAGAAACATACCTGATAAGGTGGTTGGAATACGTGGGAGCCGCAGAGACCCGACCGGTCTCCTCGACTCCCACATGCATCTCCCTGGCTGGATGTAATTGCCGTCATGTTCAATTCCTGTGCAAACGGCATCGAACCCGGCGCCCGAAATCACCCCGGCATCGAACCCGGCGCCCGAAATCACCCCGGCATCGAACCCGGCGCCCGAAATCACCCCGTCGCGGTCACCGGGTTCTTCCTGTCTATGCCCGCTCTCAGTGAAGCCACGTATTCGCCCACGGTCCGAATCAAATCCGGCTCGCCGGCGTGTTCTTCCATTACGTTGATTATGGCACTGCCCACGATGACCCCGTCGGCCAGCCGGGCGGCCTCATTGGCCTGTTCCGGCGACGATATGCCGAATCCCAGGCCAAGGGGCCGGTCCGTGTGGGACCGCACCTGCGCCATAAACTCGTCCACCCCGTCCGCCAGCTTTCCGCGGGCGCCCGTGACGCCGGTCAGGGAGACGCAGTATACGAATCCCGTGGTGTGGCGGCCCACCAGTTCGATCCGCGCCTTTGTGCTTGTGGGCGCGACCAGGAACACGACGGTGAGTCCATGCCGCCGGCAGGCATCGGACAGGTCGCCGCCTTCTTCCGGCGGGAGATCGGGCACGATCAGACCGTCCACGCCCGCGCGGACGGCATCTCGGCAAAGTTCCTCGATCCCGTAGGCGAGCACCGGGTTGTAATAGGTCATCAGGACGATCGGGATGTCCGACCGCTCCCGGATGGATCCGACCGTACCGACGATGTTCCGGAGGGTCGTGCCCTGATCCAGGGCCCGCAGCGCGGCGCGCTGAATCGTCGGGCCGTCCGCGATGGGATCGGTGAAGGGAACGCCCAGTTCGACCAGGTCGGCGCCGCGGCGATCCAGTTCCACAACCAGGCCGGCGGTCGTTTCCAGGTCCGGATCTCCCGCCATGATGTACGGGACGAGCGCTTTCCGTTCCGCGGACTTAAGCGTCGCGAAGGTCTCTTCAATGCGGTTCATTCAGCCCTCCATCCGCTCCCGGACCACCCGTTCCTGGTCCATGAATCCGTATACCTGCTCGACATCCTTGTCCCCGCGGCCCGACAGCCCGGCGACAATGACCTGATCCCGGTCCATTCCCGGGGCGATCCGGGCGATATGGCCGATGGCGTGGGCGCTTTCCAGTGCGGGTATGATGCCTTCGACCCTGGACAGCAGCTCGAAGGCCTCCAGCGCCTCGTCATCGGTCACACTGACGTAATCCGCGCGGCCGGAGTCCTTCAGGTAGCTGTGCTCGGGTCCCACCCCGGGATAGTCCAGCCCGGCGGAGATGGAATGGGCGACCTGGATCTGGCCGTTGGCGTCCTGTCCCGTATAGCTCATGGCGCCGTGCAATACGCCGGGCGTGCCCTGGCCAAGCGTCGCGGCGTGCAGGCCGGTGTCGAGCCCGTGCCCCGCCCCTTCCACGCCGACCAGTTGCACTTGGTCGTCGAGAAAAGGATGAAAGAGGCCGATGGCGTTGCTGCCTCCCCCCACGCAGGCGACAAGCATATCCGGCAGCCGCCCTTCCTTCTCCAGGATCTGCCCGCGCGCTTCGCGGCCGATGACCGACTGGAATTCACGTACCATCAAGGGGAAGGGATGGGGCCCCGCCACCGATCCGATGATGTAATGGGTATGCCGCACGTTGGTCGCCCAGTCGCGCAGGGCTTCGTTCAGCGCGTCCTTCAGCGTGCGGCTGCCCGCGTCGACGCCGATGACCCGGCTCCCCATCAGGCGCATGCGGAAGACGTTAAGCGCCTGGCGTTCCATGTCCTCGGTCCCCATGTAGACATCGCACTCCAGGCCGAAACGGGCGGCCACGGTCGCCGTGGCCACGCCGTGCTGGCCGGCTCCGGTCTCGGCGATGACCCGGGGTTTATTCATGCGCCGGGTCAGCAGGATCTGGCCGATAGTGTTATTGATCTTGTGGGCGCCCGTGTGGTTCAGGTCTTCCCGCTTGAGGTAGATCCGGGCGCCGCCGAGGGTCTCCGTCAATCGCTCCGCGAAGTAAAGAGGGGAAGGCCGGCCCACGTAATCCGCCAGAAAGTAGCGGAATTCATCCTCGAAGGCGGGATCCCGCTTCGCCGCTTCATATACCTCGAGGAGTTCGTCCAGGGCCGTCATCAGCGTTTCCGGGACGTAACGGCCGCCGAAGACCCCGAAGTGCCCTCTTTTGTCGGGCTGTGCGGTGGCAGTCATCCCTCGCTCCCCTGCCTGATATGATCGACCAGGGCCTCCAGGCCCAGCAGGTAACTTCTGCTTCCATGTCCGCAGATCTGCGTGAGCGCCACAGGCTCGATATAGGAATGGCGCCGGAAACGCTCCCGGGCGTGAATGTCGGACAGGTGCACCTCCACGACCGGCAGGCCCACCGCGACGATCGCATCGCGCAGGGCGATGCTCGTATGCGTGTACGCGCCGGGATTGATCAGGATGCCCTCCGCCCGCCCAAGGGCCTCCTGAATCTCATCCACCAGCACCCCTTCGTGATTGGACTGGCGAATGCGCAGCTCGACCCCCTGGTCCGCCGCGGCCGACTCGAGGGACCGGTTGATGTCTTCCAGCGTATCTCTGCCGTAGACCTCCGGTTCCCGGACACCCAGCATATTCAGATTCGGACCGTGCAGCACGAGTAGTTTCATGTTCCGTTCCGTTTTCGCCTGGTAGCGCCGCTACTCAGGTCCCCAAGGTTAAGACCGACCGGATGTAATCGTTGGGGACGTCGTCCCGGATGACCACCGCGCCGATTCGCTCCGGCAGGATGAAACGCAGGCGGCCACCGACCGATTTCTTGTCCAACTTCATGGTTTCGAGGGTCGCCGAAGCGTCCAGGCCGTCGCAGCGCACCGGCAACCCCGTTCGACGCACCAGCGAGATCAGCCTTTGCACGCTGTCGCCGTCCAGCATGCCCAGGCGTTCCGCGACACGGGCCGCGTAGACCATGCCGATCGCCACGGCCTCTCCGTGCAGCATGCCGGTCTGCGTTTCGATGGCATGTCCCATGGTGTGGCCGAAGTTGAGTATGGCCCGCCGGCCATGCTCACGCTCGTCCCCTGCGACGACATCGGCCTTGATCTCGCAGGACCGGGCCACCAGATGGGCGAGCGCACCGTATTCGCGCATGAGCATCTCGTCAAGGCGACCCTCAATATAGGTGAAAAGGCCGGCGTCTGCAATGACCCCATACTTGATCACTTCCGCCATGCCCGCGCGCAGTTCCCGATCGGGCAGACTGTCTAGCGTATCCAGGCTGGCCAGTACGAGCAGAGGCTGGTAGAAGGCGCCGATCAGGTTCTTCCCACGCCGGTGGTCTACGGCGACCTTGCCCCCCACGCTGGCGTCCACCTGGGCGAGGAGCGAAGTGGGAGCCTGTATGAATGGAATGCCGCGCAGGAAGGTGGCCGCCGCGAAGCCGGCCAGGTCCCCGACCACCCCGCCGCCCAGCGCGATGACGGGGGAACGGCGGTCCATGCGATGGGACAGCATCGCGTCGTATAGCTTCTCGGCCCATTGCAGCGATTTCTGTGCTTCTCCGGCGGGCACCTCGATCACGGCCGGTTCGAAGCCGGCCGAACGCAGGGAGTCCGCAGCCCGCTCTCCGTAGAGCGTGGCGATATCCGGGTGGGTCACGACCAGTGCGCGATCGGTCAGGTCGAAGGAACGCATCAAGGAGCCCAGGCGGCCGAGACAGCCGGATCCGATCACGATATCGTAGCTGTCTTCACCGAGTTCGACTCTGATCACGCGCTCGCCGTTTCCGGTCCATGCCATGACCATCTCCACGGTCTCGTCAATGGTATGCCGTGACGTGTCGACTTCGTGGTCCGCCCTGCCGTAGACCGGAGCACGCTCCCGTTGAAGCGACCGGATCCGCTCCAGCGGGTCGTCCGCGGCCAGCAGGGGCCGCACCCCGGCGTCGCCTTTCGTTCGCGCCAGGATAGTCGGCGCCGGCGCGCTCAGGTGAATAACCGGACCGAGAGACCGGAGCACGTCGAAGTTGTCCGGATCGAGCACGGCGCCGCCTCCGGTTGCGACCACCCGGCGCTCCCCGTCGGCAAGGCTGTGAATGACCTGCTTCTCGATCGCCCGGAAACCTGTCTCGCCCCGCGTCCTGAAGAGATCCGGAATACTGGTCGCGGCCTGCTCCTCGATCAGCGTGTCGGTGTCCACGAAGGGCAGGCCGAGGGCGCCTGCGAGCCGCCGCCCCACCGCCGTCTTTCCGGTACCCATGAAACCGATCAGGACGATGCCGCCGGCTTTCTCCTGTCCTGTTTTCACCACGTGCCGCCTGCCTGTCGTGAGCGCCTCGACCGGTGATCTCCGACGTCGCGCGCGCTGCCGGAAAATGCTCCGGACAATCCGCTAGTAACGGGCCAACTGGTCCTTGTAGCCCTGGTAGTTCCGCTTCATCTCCTCCAGGCTGTCGCCGCCGAATTTCTCCTGCATGGCGTCGGCGACGACGAAGGCCACCACCGCTTCGCCGATCACGCCGGCGGCGGGCACGGTGCAGACGTCCGAACGCTCCTTGGCGGAATCGAAGGCATCCTTGGTCTCGATATCCACCGACATGATGGTGCGCATCAGGGTCGCGATGGGCTTAAGGGCGCCGCGGACCACGATTTCCTCGCCTTCGGTCATGCCGCCCTCGATGCCGCCGGCCCGGTTCGTTTCCCGGTAAAAACGTCCGTCGCCATAGTGGATCTCGTCGTGGACTTCGGAACCCAGCACCCGGGTCACGCCAAAGCCCAGTCCGATCTCGACCCCCTTCACGGCCTGGATGCTCATGACCGCCTGGGCGAGTCGTCCGTCGAGCTTGCGGTCCCACTGCACATGACTGCCCAGTCCGGGGGGCGCGTTCAGCACCTTGACCTCGAAGACGCCGCCGATCGTGTCCTTGAGGGACTTTGCCCGGTCGATTTCTCCGATCATCTTCTGCGCGGCGTCCGCGTCGGCGCAGCGCACGGGAGACGCCTCGGCCCGTTCCAGGATCTGTTCGTTCGACAGTCCGCTCACGTCCGCGTCCACCTGCCCGATCCGCACCACGTGACTGAGTACATGGATGCCGAACTCCGCCAGCAGGGAGCGGGCGATAGCGCCGACGGCAACCCGCATGGTCGTTTCCCGGGCGCTGGCCCGCTCGAGGATGTCCCGGAGGTCGCGGCGGTCGTACTTCAGGCCGCCCGCCAGGTCGGCATGCCCCGGCCGGGGCCGCGTCACCCGGCGCCTCACCGGGCCATCGGCCTCCTCGATCGACATCACGTCCGTCCAGTTCTTCCAGTCCTGGTTCCGGACCACAAGGGAAACCGGGCCGCCCATAGTCTTTCCATGGCGGACGCCGCCCCGGATTTCGATCGTATCGGTCTCGATCTGCATTCTCCGGCCTCGCCCGTATCCGCCCTGGCGCCGTTTCAGGTCGCGGTTGACCTCTTCCGCCGCGACCGGCACCCCCGCGGGCAGCCCTTCGAGGATCGCCGATATCGCCGGTCCGTGAGATTCTCCTGCGGTCAGGTATCGTAACATGCCGTCTCCAGATTTCGAGGGTCCCGGCCCGGTCTGCCCCGGACCGTCAAGCATTTGTACGCCGCCGGACGATGAAACCGCGCCGCCGGCCTCAGCGCCATCACTATGCCGGCCTCTGCACCATCACTATGCCGGCCTCAGCGCCATCACTATGCCGGCCGTCCCGGATGACCAGCCCCATCCTGGTCTACCCGGCGCCGCAACTGATCTTCCAGGGCGCTTCTCATCACTTCGACCGGAGCCTGCCGTCCGGTCCAGATCTCAAACGACTCAGCGCCTTGAAACAGCAGCATATCGATGCCGTTCGACGCGCCCGCGCCCCGGGACCGGGCGCTGCGCATAAGCCCTGTCTCCTCCTGGTCGTAACGCGTTTCGTATACAAATTGTCCCGCTTTGAACCAGTCTTCATCCAGGGACAGGTCCGCGGGGATCGCGTTGATGACCAGATCGGCGCTCCCGATCGCGGCGCCCAGTTCCCGCGGCGCCAGGGAAACCGCCGATGCGCCTCCCACCGCCGCGGTGTCTTCGGCGCGCGCCGAGTCGCGTGCGGCTATGGCAATCGAGCCCGCCCCCGCGCTCCTGGCCATATGGCAGGCCGCCCGGGCCGCACCGCCGGCACCCAGGATAACCACCCTCGAATCCTCGACGGCGACACCCTTTCCGCTGAGTGCCCGCAGTAGTCCGGCGCCGTCCGTCGACGCGCCGGCGAGCCGGCCCGATCGGTTGACGATGGTATTGACCGACCCGATCCTTCGGGCCTCGTCGGACACCTCGTCCAGGAAGGGCAGGACGTCCGTCTTGAGCGGCTTGGTCACGTTGACGCCAGCCAGCCCGAGTCCCCGGATCCCGTCTACCGCCTGTCGAACGGCGGCCGCCGCGATTTCGAAGGTTACATACACGTAGTCCAGTCCGCAATGCCGAAAGGCGGCGTTGTGCATGGCCGGCGAAAGGGTGTAACCGATGCCCCGGCCGCATACGCCGACCACGCGCGTCGAACCGGAAATTGAAAGTCCCGGGGACCTGTCCTCGCCTGGCGTGATCATGACGCCCCCCTCGCGGCCTCCACGAAGGCCCGGATCTTTTCGTGGTCCTTGCGGCCCGGCTCGCGCTCCACGCCGCTTCCGGTGTCCACGCCGTAGGGACGCAAGCTCCGCACGGCCTCGGCCACGTTCATCGGGTTCAGCCCGCCGCTCAGAATGACGCGGTGTGGACTGCCTTCCACGAGCCGCCAGTCGAACGCAACCCCCGTACCGCCGTACCGGTCTTCGGCGTACGTATCGAGCAGCACCGCGCCGACGGCATAGGCCGCGGCATCGGATTTCCAGGACGCGTCCCGGACGCGAAGGGCCTTGACGACGGGCCGGCCCACCTTGCTGCAAAAATCCGGCGATTCGTCGCCATGGAGCTGTGCGACCCGGATCCCCGTGTTCTCGCAGACTTCGTCGACTTCGTCCACCGACGCGTTCACGAATACGCCTACCGGCACGACGAAAGGCGGCAGGCCGCCCACGATGCCCGCGACCCGCTCCGGCTCAACGTACCGGGGGCTGCCCCCGAAGAAAATGAATCCCAGCGCGTCCGCGCCCGCTTGGACCGCCGCGGAGGCGTCCGCTTCATTCGTGATGCCGCAAATCTTGATCTTGACCGTGTTCATAATCCTGTCCGCGGGGAGATCGTTCAGGCCCCGCCGCCTGTTCGCACGGGCGACCGTCCGAGCAGGGCGTCCAGTTGTCCGCCGATCCCTTCCGCCGCCATCAGGGACTCGCCCACGAGTACGGCGTCGAATCCAGCCTGCTCCAGGATAAGGACGTCCTCACGCGTATGGATCCCGCTCTCGCTGACGGTCACGATCCCATCGGGAATGCGCCGCCTCAGTCTCAGTGAAGTATCCAGCGAAACGGTGAAATCCGTCAGGTCCCGGTTGTTGATGCCGATGATTCGGCTGCCGGCTTCCATGGCCCGGTCCAACTCCTCCTCGTCGTGTACTTCCACCAGGCAGTGCAGGCCGTATACCGCCGCGGTCTGCCGCAGTGCCGCCAGGCGGCCATCGTCCAGTACCGCCGCGATCAGCAGCATGGCGTCCGCGCCCATGGCCGCCGTTTCATGGACCTGGTATTCGTCTACGATGAATTCCTTTCGCAGCACGGGTACCGGCACGCTCCCGCGAAGCGCCGCCAGGTCCTCGTCACATCCCTGGAAGAACCGCCGGTCCGTCAGCACAGAAATGGCCGAGGCGCCGTGAGCCGCGTAGACCGGTCCGATCTCCGAGGGCACGGCGCCCGGACGTATCGCGCCCTTCGACGGCGAAGCCTTCTTGAATTCGGCGATGACGCCGATGCCGTGCCCCTGTTTCAGCGCAAGGTCAAACGGCCGCACGTCGGACCGGCGTCCGGGCTCGGTTCGAGGCAGCGGCCTGCGGCGCTTCCGGTCTTCTATTTCGTCGAATTTGTGCGCTACTATCCGGTCCAGGATATTCATGGCTGCCATGTTTTCCCCGTCGAACTCCCGCCTCCGCCGATACCAGCCGCTTACGCGTTCGTCATCCTGATCAACGCGTCCAGTTTCTCCCGCGCCGCGCCGGTATCGATCGCACGGGCCGCCCGGGCGATGCCCTCCTCGAAATCTTCCGCCTTGCCTCCGGCGACGATCGCCGCCGCGGCGTTCAGCAGGACGATGTCCCTTCTCGGGCCGGTTTCCCCCTCAAGCAGGGACCGGATGATGACGGCGTTCTCGTCCGCTTCGCCCCCTTTGAGGTCTTCGATGGAAGCCCGTGGCAGGCCGAAGTCTTCCGGCGCGATATCGTAGCTCCTTACGGCGCCGTCCCTGGCTTCCGCCACGTGGGTCGGCGCCGTGGTCGCGATCTCGTCCAACCCGTCTTCGCTGTGCACCACGAAAGCACGTTCCGCCCCCAGGTTGTTCAGTACGTGGGCCGCGGTCTGGACGACGCTTCCGTCGTATACGCCCATGACCTGGGCCGTGGTTCCGGCCGGATTGGTCAACGGTCCCAACAGGTTGAGCACCGTCCGCACGCCGAGTTCCCGCCGCGGGCCGCTGGCGAATCGCATGGCGGAATGGAGGGCCGGGGCGAACATGAAGCCGATGCCGATTTCGTCGATGCACGCCGACACCTTCTCCGGCGGCGTCTCGATATTCACGCCCAGGGCCGTCAGTACGTCGGCGCTGCCCGCCTTGCTGGAGGCCGCGCGTCCCCCGTGCTTGGCGATGGATGCACCCGCGGCCGCGGCCACGAAGGCCGCCGCCGTCGATATGTTGAACGTATGCTTGCCGTCGCCGCCCGTGCCGCAGGTATCCACGATAGGGTACGACCGGCAGTCGATCCGCGTGGCCCGGGCGCGCATGACCCGGGCGAACCCGGTGACCTCTTCGATCGTCTCGCCCTTCTGTCGAAAGGCGATCAGGAAGGCGCCGATCTGCGCCGGCGTCGCGTCGCCCGACATGATCCCGTTCATGACCTCCACGGCTTCCGCCTCGGTAAGCGAGATTCCTTCAATCGCCTTCGCTATCGCCTGCTGTATCATGGGGGCCATTCTCCATCGATGTGCATCAGTCGTTTACACCGAAATCTCCACCGTTTTCTTCCTGCCTCTATCATCCCACCGCTGTCTTCCCACCGCTGTCTTCCCGCCGCTGTCTTCCCGCCGCTGTCTACCCGCCACTGTCTTCCACCGCTACCTTCCCACCGCCGGCCCTGCAATCTCCTCGTCCATACATGCCGACTCCCGCATACATGCCGACTCCCGCATGCTGCCGGCGCCCGCATAGTTGCCGATGAGCGGACCGTCCGGCGGCTTGATGCCGGTCAGGATGACATCAGGCTGGTTCATACGCCTTCAACTCCACGAAATTCCGCAACAGCGGTCTGCCTACTTCGGTCAATATGGACTCCGGGTGAAACTGTACGCCGTAAACGGGCAGGGAACCATGCCTCAACCCCATGATCAGGCCGTCCTCCGATCGCGCGGTCACTTCCAGGCATCCGGGCAGCGTCTCCTCTTCCACGATCAGCGAGTGGTAACGCGTCGCGGTGAAGGGATTCGGCAACCGGTTGAAGATGGATTCGCCGTCGTGGGCAATCGAGGAAGTCTTGCCGTGAACGGGCTTCGGCGCGCGAACGATCCGGCCTCCGTAGGCCTGGGCAATGGACTGGTGTCCCAGGCATACGCCCAGGATGGGCAGCCGGCCTGAGAAATGACGGACCGCGTCGACGGAAACGCCCGCTTCATCAGGGGTGCAAGGCCCGGGAGAGAGGACCAGATGGTCCGGGTCGAGGGCCTCGATCTCCGGAAGGGTAATCCGGTTATTACGGCGCACGGTGACCTGCTGACGCAGTTCCCCGAGGTACTGAACGAGGTTGTACGTGAAAGAATCGTAGTTGTCGATGACCAGGATCATGAAACCACCTCGGCTTCCTTCAACGCCCGCAGCAGCGCCTCGGCCTTCTTCCAGCATTCCTCATACTCTTTACCGGGATCCGAGTCCGCGACGATGCCGGCGCCCGCCTGGATGTAGGCCTGTCCGTCCTTGATGACCATGGTCCGAATGGTGATGCACAGGTCGAGGTTGTCCGAAAAACCGAAATACCCCAATGCCCCGCCGTACACGCCGCGACGGGCGGTCTCCTGTTCGTCGATGATTTCCATGGCCCGGATTTTGGGTGCGCCGGACAGGGTCCCCGCCGGGAAGGTCGCCTCCAGCACGTCGAATCCATCGATGCCATCCCGGAGGCGTCCCTCCACGTTCGATACGATATGGCTCACGTGGGAATACCGCTCTATGCTCATCAGTTCCGATGTTCGAACCGTACCGTATTCGCAGATGCGCCCGATATCGTTTCGGCCCAGGTCCACCAGCATCACATGTTCCGCCCGTTCCTTGGGATCGTTCAGCATCTCTTCGATCAACAGCCGGTCTTCCGCCTCGTCCGCTCCCCGCCGGCAAGTCCCGGCCAGTGGACGCACCGTCACCCTGCGGTTCTCGGCCAGGACCATCGTCTCGGGCGAGGAGCCGACGATATGCACGTCGTCCAGCCGCAGGTAGAACAGGTAGGGCGATGGATTCAGCCTGGCGAGCGCCCGGTACACATCGAAGGGATCCCGGCCGGCTTCCATCCTGAAACGCTGGGACAGCACCACCTGGAAGATGTCCCCCGCGGCGATATATTCCTTGGCCGTCCGCACCGTATCCTCGAAGTCGTCCCGGGTCATGTTGGACGACACGGTCCGATCCGCCTCCATGGACGGGCCTTCTTCGAAGGGCTCGACAGGAGATAATGGCCGGTCGATCCGTTTCAGCATATCGTCTACCTGGGTCATGCCCTGCCGGTAGGACGATGCGGGATCCGTGGCATTGGACAGCATGTTGACGATCACGTACATGCGCTTGCGCGCGTGGTCGAAAACCACGATCTTCCCTGCCACGATGAAGTGCAGGTCGGGCATCATCAGGTCGTCCGGGTTGTCGTCCGGGATCTCTTCGAAGTGCCGTACGACGTCGTAACCAAGGTATCCCACGGCGCCGCCCGTGAACCGGGGCAGGTGTTCGAGCACCGGGGTCCGGTATTCCCGCATGATTTCCCGCATCAGCTCGATGGGGTTGCCCTTCAGCGTCAACACCCCCCGGTCGTTGATCCTGTTGATCCCCTGTTTCGTTCCGACGATACGCTCGAAGGGATCCGCGCCTACGAAGGAATACCGCGCCGTTTTCTGATCACCTTCCATACTCTCCAACAGGAAGGCGTACCGGTATCCCGCGCTGATCCGGTGGAAGGTTTCCTCGGGCGTTTCATCCGTCAGGTCCCGTTCGTGCCAGATGGGCACCAGGGGGAAATCCGGCTTGCCGTTGTACTCCAGAAAAGTGTCGTAGGATGTCCTGTACATGGTTACAGACCTTTACGTGGTGACAAGTTCCCTGGGATTCCCTCTACCTGGAGCGGCCTGTCGCGATCATGCCCGCATAAAACAAAAAAAGGCCGCTACCTTGTGTGGGTAGAGGCCGGTCAAATCAACGAAGGATGAATCTACTTCAATCAGGCGCCGCTTCGCATGACATGCCGCCTCGTCCCGTAAAAAGGCCACCAGGTAAACAGATCGCTCTGCTTCCGCCAATAATCGAATCGCGATGACCGGGAGGAGTAAACGGCTGTCATTTCTTTCCAGAGTTAGACGTGGAACACGTTCGACTGCCACTTTAGAATTGCGCCATTATATTGCGGCCCGGCGGTTATGTCAAGGTTTTTTCTCGCCAAGAAAACAGTTGCGAATAAAGGGGGGAGCCTGTACCATGCTGGCGTTGTCGAGCAGACCGAGCCGGCCTTTGGAAACGGGCTTCGCGAACCGCAGCACCCGGCCGGACCGGCCTTTGGATTCGGGCTTTGCGAACCGCGGCCACCGGCCGAAAGCCCCGTAAAAGGGTGCGCCGAGTATGCAGGACAAGGATCCCGGGCTGTTCAGGAAATGGTTCTGGAATACCTATGATTACCTGGGAACGCTGATCGTGCTCAACATCCTGTGGTTATTGTGCGCCCTGCCGCTGGTTACGCTTCCCCTCGCCTTCGCCGGACTGTTCCGGGTCACCGGACGAATCGCCGCGTACGAAGAGACGGGCTTGCGGGATTTCTTCGTTCACGCGAGGCAGGACCTGGGCCGCAGTTTCGTGCTCTGCGGGCTTTACGCGGGCGTCCTGTCTATCCTTGCCGCCAACGTGTTTTTCTACATGCGTCTCATGGATGACTGGCCCTGGACCGGCGCGGTCCTGGGCGGCGTGATGATGTGGCTGATCGTCTTCGTCTGCATGACGGCCGTCTTCACCTTGCCGCTTGCGTACCGGAACCGGGCCCCGGTCAGGCAGACCATCCGTTCCGGTGTATTCCTCGCCCTGGACAACGCCGGCTACGCCTTCGTGCTGTTGCTGGCCGGTTCTCTCATCATGGTCTTCAGCCTGGCCAGCGGCATCGGTCTGCTCTTCCTGGGCATCGGCGCCATCGGCGTGCTGTTCAGCACCGGACTGCGAGAAATCCTGAAACGATATGAGCTAAGCGAAACCAGCGTCCTGGAAGAAGCGCGTGGATGGCGGGACCTGCTCCGTCCATGGGGGAATTCATGATGGGGAAGGAGGGCTGCCGCGATGCCGGCGACGCCACCGCGCCATTCATCGTAATCGAAGGGATAGACGGCGCGGGCAAGACGACCCAGATGAAACGCCTTCACCAGTGGATGGAAGCGCGTTACGGGAGGCCCGTCCTTACCACGGGGGAACCCACGAACCGCCCCATCGGCAGACTGCTGAAAGATGCCCTTCAGCGCCGGGTGGAACTCGACGGCATCTGTCACGCCCTGCTGTTCGCCGCCGACCGGATCGATCACGTCAAATCGGAAATCGAATCCAGCATTCACCGCGGAATCCCCGTGTTGTGCGACCGTTATTTCCTCTCGTCCTTTGCCTACCAGTGGCGGGAGATGCCCGGCGAGCTGGACTGGATCGAGTCGATCAACGCCCGGGCGATCCACCCCCATCTGACCCTGCTCATCGATGCGCCCGCCGAGGTCTGCATGGACCGGATACGCCAGGCGCGTTCGGATACCGAGTTGTTCGAGAACCTGGAAACGCTTCGCGCCATCCGCGGGAATTACCTGGAACTGGCGCACCGCAGAAAAACATTGGATCGGATTGAGATTATCGATGGCGCGCGCGCGCCCGACGAAGTGCAGGCGGAAGTGCGCGATCGGGTGGAAAAAGTGATGCAGACCTGCGGCGACGGATAAAGCCATGCTGACTTACATTCTCCGGTTCGTGATGAGATTCCTGGCGGGAATCCTGATTCAACAGGTGCTCCGTATCCTGGCCAATATGCTCACCCGACCGTCCCGCCCGGCGCCGGAGCCCAGACCGAGGGAACCGAAGAAACCGAAGACGACCATCGATCCGAAGAACATCGAGGAAGGCCGTTTCGAGGATATCCCCGGTAAGTGACGCCGGGAGCACTGGATGCTGAGGAACTTTACCTGGGTCATTCCCAGCCGGCTGGCCGGCATGGCCCTGCCCACGGGCGCCCTCCGGCCGCATGCGGGAGGCAAGACGGACCAGGCCCTGAAGCAGGACCTGATGAGCCTGAAGGAACTGGGCGTGGCCACCGTGGTGTCCCTGACGGGCGAACCGCTGCACGGGGAAACGCTGGCGCAATGCGGGCTTCGCAGCCTGCATCTCCCGGTGGAGGACATGACCGCGCCCTCGCCGGAACAGATTCGACGGGCCGTCCGCTATATCGATGAGCAAATCGAACAGGGCGGCGTGGTCGTGCATTGCATGGCGGGCATTGGCCGGACCGGCACCGTGCTGGCGGGGTATCTCGTCTGGCGGGGGGCCACGCCGGAAGCCGCCATCGAAGAGATCCGCAACAGCCGTCCCGGATCGGTAGAGACCTTCGGGCAGGAATCGTCGATCTTCCGTTTCGCCGAAACCGTGACCGGACGCGACGCGTAAAAGAAAACAGCACACCAAACGCGACGCGTAAAAGAAAACAGCGTAAAGGAGCATAAAGGATCCATGTTCAAGATCGCCGTTATAACCGACGAGGTGTCCCAGGACCTGGATACGGTCATCGACTTCGCCCGGGATTTCAACCTGGACGGAATCGAGATCCGATCTATCCGGGACAAGCCGCCCCAGGATCTCGACGACGACGAGATCGCGCGGATCAGGGACCGTACCGGAGAGGCCGGTCTCTCGGTCGTCGGCATTGCCGCTCCCTTCTACAAGTGCGACATCGAAGACGACGCCACGTGCGGGGAACACCTCGGCATGCTCCGCAAGTGCATCCGCGCAGCCCGTGAACTGGACACCACGCTGGTCCGCGTCTTCGCATTCTGGAAGCAGGATCCCCTCGAGGAATTCTGGGACCGGATCATCGAAAGGTACGCCGAACCCGTCCGGATCGCCGCGGGCGAAGGCGTCGTGCTGGGACTGGAGAACGAAGCGTCCACCCTCATAGGCACCGGCGCGGAGACGCGGCGCCTGGTCGACGCACTGGATTCGCCGGTCGTCAAGCCCCTGTGGGATCCCTGCAACGAGTTGTTCGCCGACGGCGGGCAGACACCCTACCCGGACGGGTACGGACACATCCGGTCGGACATGTGTCACATGCACTTCAAGGACGGCATTCGCGGTACGCCCGACGGGGATGTCAACGTACCCATGTGCGAGGGCGAAATCGACTATCGCGGACAGTTCGCCGACCTGATCGGACAGGATTACGACGGGTGCCTGTCCCTGGAAACCCACTGGCGCATTGGCGCCGATCAGATCGAACGGACGCTGATCGAGAGGCCGGGGGGGAAACGGTTTTCTGAGGCGGGAGAGGCGGCCTCCAGAATCTGCATGCGGAACACGCTGGACCTTCTGGCGGATCTGGGCGCGGACCGGTCTTGAAGGCAATCGACCCGCCCGGGGACCGCCGCCCGGGCACGAGGCACGAAAACCGGCGGGAAACGGGAGAAAGGACCCCCAGATGAAAGACCACCCATACAGGACACACACCTGCGGAGCACTGAGGCGGAGCGACGAGGGTACGCGCGTGCGAATCGCCGGCTGGGTTCACCGGAAACGGGACCACGGCGGCCTGCTCTTCATCGACCTGCGGGACCACTACGGGATTACGCAGGTCGTCATAACGCCTGAAAGCGGATTCCACGAAGAGGCGGGGGACCTGCGCGGGGAGACCGTCGCCACCTTCACCGGCGGGGTGATCCCGAGGGCGGAGGACGCGGTCAACCCCAACCTGCCCACGGGCCATATCGAAGTGAAGGCCGATTCCATGACGGTACTCGGCGCCGCGGACCCGCTGCCCCTGTCCGTCGCGGACGAGCGGGAATACCCCGAAGCCACCCGCCTGACCTACCGCATGCTCGATCTGCGCAGGGAGCGGATACACCACAACATCATCATGCGATCGCGCATCGTCGCGAGCATACGGCAACGCATGACGGCCCTTGGCTTCAATGAGTTCAACACGCCCATCCTCACCAGCAGTTCGCCCGAGGGCGCCCGGGACTACCTGGTCCCGAGCCGGGTGCATCCGGGCAAATTCTACGCCCTTCCCCAGGCGCCGCAGCAGTTCAAGCAGCTTCTCATGATCTCTGGGTTCGACCGCTATTTCCAGATCGCCCCGTGCTTCCGGGACGAAGATGCCCGGGCCGACCGGTCGCCAGGCGAGTTCTACCAGCTGGACGTGGAGATGTCCTTCGTGGAGCAGGATGATGTTTTCGAAGCGCTGGAGACCCTGTTTCACGGACTGTTCACGGAGTTCAGCGACTGGAAGGTGACCGCACCGCCCTTTCCGCGCATCCCCTATCGCGAAGCGATGCTCCGTTACGGTTCCGACAAGCCCGACCTGCGCTTCGGCCTGGAAATCCAGGACGTTACCGAGGCCTTCCGGGACTCCGGGTTCAATGCCTTTCGCCAGATCGTCGAGAAAGGCGGCGTGGTGAGGGTCCTGGCCGTCCCGGGCGTCGCCGCGAAGCCCCGCAGTTTCTTCGACAACCTGGACCGGACCGTGAAGGAGGATTTCGGGGGACGGGGCGCGGCCTACATTTCCTTTACCGAGGATGGGGTCAAAGGTTCCATCGCCCGTGCGCTGGACGAGCAGACCCTCGATCGGTTGAAATCCGTCATCGAACCCGAAACCGGCTCCTCATGGTTCTTCACGGCCGACGCGGAGGACCGCGCGAACGACGTGGCGGGCAAGCTCCGGTTGCATTTCGCGGATCTGCTTTCCCTGCGTGAGCCGAACGCCTACCGTTTCTGCTGGATCGTCGATTTCCCCATGTACGAATACGACGCGGAAAACGGGAAGGTCATCTTTTCGCACAATCCGTTCTCCATGCCCCAGGGCGGACTCGAAGCCCTCGGTAACAAGCCGCCTCTCGAGGTCCTGGCCTACCAGTACGACATCGTATGCAACGGTACGGAACTGTCCAGCGGCGCCATCCGGAACCACCGGCCCGACATCATGTACCGGGCCTTCGAAATCGCCGGTTATTCCGCCGACGAGGTGGACGAGGAATTCGGCGGCATGATCAGTGCGTTGAAGTACGGCGCGCCGCCCCACGGCGGCATCGCTCCGGGCATCGACCGGATCGTCATGCTCCTCACCGACGAAACCAATCTCCGGGAAGTCATCGCCTTTCCCCTGAACCAGAACGCCCAGGATCTGCTCATGGGCGCGCCGGGAGCGGTCAGCGAGAAACAGCTCCGGGACCTCCATATCCGCCTGCGGCCGTGATCCAATCGCGGCTTCAGTTTATTTTGCATACATCCTTGACAAAGACAGTGATGTTGATTATATTTCCCTGTCTGTGTTCTTGAGCTGCTCAAGATGCGGATTCGTACTGATTATATTGGCCACCATAGCTCCAACGGCAGAGCGGCTGATTTGTAATCAGTAGGTTCTCGGTTCGAATCCGAGTGGTGGCTTTCAGGTAGCCAGGGGAGGTTCCAGAGCGGTCAAATGGGACGGACTGTAAATCCGTTGGCTCAGCCTTCGCAGGTTCGAATCCTGCCCTCCCCATGCGTATCTGAAAGAGGGCCGGCGGGCAGATCAGGCCAACAGGCAGTTTCAGATTGACAACCGGCGGGAATAGCTCAGTTGGCTAGAGCATCAGCCTTCCAAGCTGAGGGTCGCGGGTTCGAGTCCCGTTTCCCGCTCTATCAAGTGCTGTGACCGGGTTTCGGAAAACTGAAGATTTCGGCCAGCTAAAATGTAAGCAGTAATCTGAACCTTGAACGAAAGCGCCCTTGTAGCTCAGTTGGTAGAGCAACACCATGGTAAGGTGTAGGTCGCCGGTTCAAGTCCGGCCGAGGGCTTTGGCTCTGACTTTATCAGGCGTATTGTTTCGTTAAACCAAACTGGTTCCAGGAGATTGTCTTCATGTCGAAGGAAAGATTCGAGCGTACCAAGACCCACGTGAACATCGGCACGATCGGTCACGTGGACCACGGCAAGACGACGTTGACGGCGGCCATCACCAAGGTGCTGGCGGATCAGGGTCTGGCCGAGTTTCAGGATTA
>JAPOOT010000490.1 GCA_026713285.1 Gemmatimonadota bacterium
ATCCGGGCCAACGGTCCCGACGGCCTGCGCCAGGTGAGCGTGAACGCCATCCTGAACGCCAACTACATCATGCGTCGCCTGGAGCGCCATTACCCCCGGACCGTCCTGTTACACGGAACCCAGAAGGAGACGCCCATCCCTGCCGAAGTGCCCTGCCAGCACGAGTTCGTGGCTTCCGGCACCCGGTTCCGCGAACACGGCGTCAGAATGCTCGACATCGCAAAGCGCCTGCTCGACTACGGTTTCTACGCGCCGACGATCTACTTCCCGCTCATCGTTCCCGAGGCGGCCATGGTCGAACCCACGGAAACCGAAAGCAAGGAATCCATCGACCGGTTCATCGACGCCATGCTCGCCATTGCCGAAGAGGCGGAGAAGGATCCGGACCTGGTCCGCAACGCCCCCCACACCACACCGGTGAGCCGGCTCGACGAGGCCCGCGCCGCCCATCCGAAGTCCCTGAACCTGCGGTACCGGAAGTCACTGGCGGAGTAGGCTCATCCCGCTGTCGGGCGACTGGCGGAAAGAAGGTAGTGTCGGTCCTTCGCCCCGATGCCGGGCCGGTAGTGGAATGGCCATCCTGGATTGCGGATTTTAAGGTTAAACGAAGTGCCGGACTCAGGCCTCCATCATCCGGTCGTAGGCAGCCTTAGCTGAGATGGAGATTTCCACAGGGGTATTCTTCCAGTATTCCTCCCGAAAGATCTCGACCGACAGGGCGCCCGAGTAGCCCTTTTCACGGAGCGCGCCCAGCATATTCCGCAGGGGCAGCACGCCCTCGCCCATGTAGACGCGATGCTGGTCGGTCAACGATTCAGGCGGCAGATCCTCGCAGTCGTCCACGTGGACGATCAGCAGCAGTTCGTTGGGTATCGCCCTTATGTCCTCGAATGAAACGCCCGACTTGTAGTAGTGGAAGAAGTCCATCATCAGCCCCAGGCTGCCGTGTCCGGCCCGATCGATCACCTCCAGGGCCTCGCGGGGTCCGGGGATGAAGGGATGGCGTCCAAGGGGTTCGATGGCGATCTTCACCCCGTGGGCGGCGGCCCGTTCGGCGTATGCCCGGGCCGCGGCTGCCATGGCATCGAAGGCTTCATCCCTGTCCATGCCCTTCGGAGGCGCGTCGGCGCAGACCAGGAGGACCGGACAATCGATCGCCGCGGCGACCTTCGCCGCACGTTCGATTGATTCCAGTTCTTCCCTGTTGTCGGAGAAACCGACCAGCCCGTAGGGACAGAGCGAGGCCGCGCGCAACCCGTGGGAGTCCAGGAGCGCTTTCAATTCCGAGGTATCGTGGTCCTCCAGGTACGCGTCGAGCTTCCTGGACCAGATCTCGACGGCTTCGAAACCCGCCGTCGCCGCGGCTGCCAGATCCTGCTCCAGGGTATAGGGCATGGTCGTCGCGCCGTTGATGCATGAGTACATGGGGAGGCTCTCTTTTCTGTTCTTATTGGGATGGGGCTTGTACGGCCACGCTTCCGGCCCGCGTCCGATCGCGACACAACCGTTTCCAACTGAGTTTCTGCCCGCGTCCGGCCGCTATACAACCCGCTTCCAACAGCGTTACTGCCCGATAAATGTCTAACATGCATTAGTATCACCTACGGCGCGAATGTCAACCGATCTATTGGGAATTATATACGTAAGTAACAATTGGTGGTGTTACGAACCGAATCAATACAACACGGTTTCGCGATTATACGCTTTTGGACTTTACTTCGTGGTCTTGCATTGGCCAACCAACAATCGACTGTTATTGATAATTGCGCTCGAACGTATCGTGGTAAACAATACGACCCCGTTGCCATCATCGTCGAGGTTGAAGAAGTATACTTCCATAGTACCGCCCAAGACATATTCGACGACGACAATATCGCTGCCTCCAAGCCCTAAGGGAATATCCGCATATCTTGCCAAGATGGAATCATCCAACGAGGTTATAGGCTTACCCGAGGCAGGTACGAATGTTATAACGGGGGTTCCTCCCTCAATGGCAGACTTCCCTCCAACGCTTTCATAGTACAGTTTCCCGCCCTTTATGGTGTCTTCACCCCATGCCCCTTTGTCGATTTGCCCCAGAGGTATCACGTAGTTGTACCCTTGAAAATCAGTACATTCTACCGTTTCAGAATTGGATTGGGCATAGGCGGTTTCGGTAACCAGCAGTATTGCCAATAGCAACGGATACATCGTGAATCTCCCGTGGTTATAAACCCAACGTCTGTTGCAAGTGGTCGTCTCGGTCTTTCACACGCGTAGGCGTACGAAACAACCCGCTTATCTTCCACGATTTCTTTGACTGTGAGCATTTGCAACTTGTCGTACGTATCGCCCTTGTAATGCCATTTACCAGCATCGTCCGCCGCTTGACGCATGGCCTTGCTTGGATCTCGAAGTGAGATAAATCCTCCACCTGTTCCCCGACTCTTATCGTCTTGCCGGAATGAAGCACAAGGCCCTAGATTAGGTCCATATCTATTCCAAGCGTGATGGTGATATCCACATAGTTATTGTTGCCACTGTTGAACGAACTGGTTGAGTTTGTCTATCATGTCTTTCAAGTGATTGAGTTTTCGTTTTTCGTCCTCTGGATTCACGGTTGATTCCCAAGTACTGAATGTCTTTACCGAACACTTTAGATTTCGGCATTCGAGACGGCGCTTCAAGAACGGTTTTGTCCAAATACTTTTTCCTACTGAATAGGCATTCGAATCACACTTCGGACAACGAAACTTGTTGGTTAACGTATAAATCCCATGAGACATTATATTTCTCCTACTATCTGGAACGGTAATCCCACAAGAGTTTTTGGATTTCCTTCAACGTCCCGAAAAGATGATTGGGGTTCCTAATTGGAACCTTCCCATCCTGACAATCTTGATATTCCATCAACAGGGACGATAACCACATTTCGGCTTTGTCAACTTCGTCCAAATCTGGATTGTGTACGAATGTGGGTATGTTAACGCACATTTTTCACCTCAAAGTAAACGCCCCGGTCTATGATGCACCGGGGCGAGTTAGAAAATTACGGATTCATTCTGTTACGACATTCTGATTCAGGTACCAGAAACCCCTTCCAGATTATCCAGTCTTTTCTCTTTCACGTCGAGTTGTCGAAGAACTGCTTTCATGTCGGCCTGAAGAACGTTCATATCTTCTTTCAAATCTAAATGCTCTTTCCTTAAAGACTCCATGAAAGTATCCAGTTTATCTTCAAGGCTTTCAAAGTCTCGCCCTATCTTGTTACAGGTGTCGTTCATGGCGTTCGTGAAGTCTGTCTGCAATTCTTCCTTGACCGTCTTCAACCCATTTTTAAAATCAGATTTCGTCACACCACTTGATCCACCCGGTCCACCAGTCGGCATTTCAATACTCCCCTTTAAACTATGACATAAATCGGTCCCATACTGGCATCTGTTCTTACAATAATGCCCAAGTTGGCAAAATGTCAACACTTGTGTTACAATACAGTTATAATTCCCGATCTATTCGGCGGCGCGCCGGTACCGTGAACCTGCCATTTGTCAGCCGTTTTTTCTTGACCTCCCTCGCCCATACCGCATACAATGAACTGTAAGATCTAACGGTCTCGAGGGCGGGTCTTATGACTCGCCCTTTTGTTGTTTATGGACCCGGATACCGGTCGACTACGAAGCGGGATTCAGACCGTCCGGAAATCAAACAGGGAGATGGAAGAAAGATGGCCGTTCGCATTCTCGTAGGCGCAGCGTGGGGGGACGAAGGCAAAGGCAAGATCGTCGATTTCCTGAGTGAACGGGCCGATATCGTCGTGCGGTTCCAGGGCGGGGCCAATGCCGGGCACACCGTTCAGATCGGAGACCAGGAGTACATCCTCCACCTCATACCCGTCGGCATCCTCCGGCAGGACAAGGCCTGCGTCATCGGCAACGGCACGGTGATCGATCCGGAAGCGCTGATGGAAGAGATCGAGATGCTCGGGACTCACGGCATCGAAGTGGAGGGTCGCCTGTTCATCAGCCACAACGCCCACGTGATCATGCCGTACCACAAGCTGATCGACCGGGTCGGGGAAGAACAGTTGCAGGAGGAAGAGCGGATCGGCACCACGGGAAGGGGCATTGGTCCCGCCTACGCGGACAAGGCCGCCCGCAAGGGAATTCGCATCGGCGACCTGCACGATCGGGGCGTGCTTCGCGAGAAGCTTCAGCGCAATATCGACGAAGCGAACAGGATCCTCGAAGCCATATACCGGGCCGAGCCGCTCGACGCCGTCCGGATCATCGAGGAGTACATGGCTTTTGCTGACCGGATCGGTCCATTCGTGACGAATACGTCGGAATACCTGAACGACGCTATTGATGCCGACAAGGAGATCCTCTTCGAGGGCAGCCAGGGCACGCTGCTGGACGTGGACCACGGGACCTATCCCTACGTCACGTCCTCCAACACGACCACGGGCGCCGCATGCATGGGCGCCGGTGTCGGCCCCACCCGCATCGACGAAGTCATCGGCGTGGCCAAGGCCTACACTACCCGGGTAGGCAACGGCCCCTTCCCCACCGAGTTTCCTTCCAGGTGGGGAGACGAGTTCCGGCGCATGGCGGGCGAATTCGGCGCTACGACGGGCCGCCCGCGCCGGTGCGGCTGGTTCGACGCCATGGTGGTCCGCTACGCGGTCATGGTGAACGGCATCGATCGGCTGGCGCTTGCCCGCCTCGACACCCTGGACACGCTCCAGACGCTGAGGCTGTGCGTGGGATACCGGCTGAACGGTGAGGTAGTTCCCCATCTGCCCAACGACGCGAACGTCCTGCGCCAATGCGAGCCCGTCTACGAGGAGATGGAGGGCTGGGACCGGCCCACCGGCCACATACGGACCTGGGACGGACTGCCGAAGGAAGCCCAGGCATACATCGAGCGCATATCGGAACTGGTGAAGGCCAAAGTGGACCTCGTTTCCGTCGGTTCGCATCGAGACGCGACCATTTTCATGTAGGGTTTTGCGGACTCGCGAGGTGGATGTCACTGGATGGGGAGCAGGCCTTACACGTGTTGAAGGGTGTTTGGGGCACAAGCCTTACGCGAACAGCAAAAGCCCCAAATTCGGGTTTGGATCGTTGCCAATAGGCCATCCTGTCCAAACCGGAAATCGGTTGACCTTCAGGGTGTAATCGCTTATTATGCTACGCCTGCGAGGGCGCGTAGCTCAGTTGGCAGAGCAACAGACTTTTAATCTGTGGGTCGAAGGTTCGATTCCTTCCGCGCTCATGGAATGCACCGCTAGCTCAATTGGCAGAGCAACTGACTCTTAATCAGTGGGTTCGGGGTTCGATTCCCTGGCGGTGCACTGGCCAAACCGCGATGCAGCCG
>JAPOOT010000383.1 GCA_026713285.1 Gemmatimonadota bacterium
ACCAATGCGAGGTATTCCTCAGGTGTGATTTCATGTCTATCTGCCCGGCGCACGGTTAATGCATCAAGCAACTGAGCGATCAGGCAGCCCGGCGTGCATATGCCGCCGACGATGCGGCGCGACTCCGTGTTGGACGACACGACTTGCCCGTTCTGGACGTCAAACACGACCACGCCCACAGGTGAGTTGTCGACAACTGCCGCCAGATCGTGTGTCAGGCCCGGCCGTAAACGAAGCAAAAGGGTTCGGTATCTGCCGACCTTGAATCTACCGGATGCAGCCTGACAGAACTACGGTCACATCAATATCATTATATGATCCCAACTAATCGCATTATTGTCATATTATTAAATAATGCCTTTGTTTACAACTTGAATTGTTTTCTTTTAATACGATTCGACTTCCGGTTTTCCAACAAAACCTCGCCGAAACACGATGAGTACAACCTGTGCGCCTTGCGCATCGGATGCAACCTGCGCGCCTTGCACATCTTCCGCGTGTGGCTTCTCCATAGGCTCGATAAGGCGCCGGGTTCATATCTCGAGATCGAACGATATTCAGCAACCCTCGCCAGTTTGGTTCGCGTGCTTGACGAGGTAGATCGGATTCTCGCTAACATCAAACGGGATATTCAGTGTATATTCAGCGTATAAGCGCCTGGGCAGGACCACAGGACTGACGCATAGCGTGCACGATGTGCGACACAAGTAAATGTTGGTGGCAAACAAATCCGGAACTGATCTTGACACCTTGGAATTCAACTACGGGGGGACATGGATGGCACAACCTTGCGACATACGAAAATTGCCGGGCACCCGGGCCGTCGACGCCATCGTGGGACAGGGCTATTTCCCGGTCATCACCTGTCTGGGTGGCAATGAACTGCTCATGGCCTACCGGGCCGGCGCCGCGCACATGGGCCTGGGCGGCCGGCTGGACGTGGTACGGTCGGTCGACGGGGGCCTGAACTGGTCCGCGCCCGTGACCGTGGCCGACAGCGAAAGAGACGACCGCAACCCCGCACTGGGCCTGGCGCCGGACGGCACGCTCGTACTGGCCTATCACTGGCAGGGGTCCTACGATGACGAAGGCGCATGGAAACCGGAATTGGGCAGGGCCGATACCCGAGTCGTATTCTCCAAGGACGGCGGCCATACCTGGACCGGTGACGACCTCATCGATTTCACTCCGATCAACGGCGCCTCGCCCTTCGGCAAGATCTTCACGGTAGACGGCGTCATGCACATGCTGATCTATGGCGGTTCGCCCTGCTGCGAGGCCGGAGCGGGAACGGTAAGCGTCGGGCCCGCGTCGACGCCGACGTACATCCTCAGATCCAGGGACAACGGGCGATCCTGGGGGGATCCCACGCTGGTCGCGCTGGGACTCAACGAATCGGACGCGGCCATCCTACCCGATGGCCGCTGGCTCTTCGTCGCCCGTTCAGAGGACCGCGCCGAACAGGCGCTCTATGCCTGCGTTTCGGAGGACGGCGGGTACACCTGGCGCAACGCGGGACGGGTCACGGACGCAAAGGAACATCCGCCGGACATCACCCTGATGTCCAACGGATGGCTGCTGCTGCTCTTCGGGCGCCGGCATCCCCCCTTCGGCGTGGAGGGCCTGATCAGCCGGGACGGAGGGATGACCTGGGATGATCGAAGACTGGTGCTGGACGACTCCCTGCCCGGTGGCGACATCGGTTATCCCTCCACCGCCCGCCTCGAAGACGGCCGGCTGGTTACCGCCTATTACACCGCGGGAACAGCGGAGAGAAAGTGGGAGATGTTCCGTGCCGCGGACGTAGCATGCAAGGTCGTGTCTTACGACGAGTCCAGCCTTATCGATCACTGGAGCTAAATCTCGTAATATCCTGTCCAAGAGCTAGTTACGTATCAGGAGCCTTGTGTGCAACTCGTTGATTCCGGTGAGATCCGAGACGGCCGTGCCATTCCGGATCACCGCAGGAACTGCGCCTTCACTACAATCAACCGGCTGAACGACGGCACGATCCTCGTTTCGGGCCGGTGGGGAACGGCGCGGGATTCGGTGGACGGGCACGCCTGCATCTGGGCCACGTCGGACACCGGCCGTACCTGGCGCCTTCGATATGACGGGAACGGGAAGGGGACCTGGGACGGAACAGCGGGTGAAGTCAAGGGTCTGACGAGTACGGAGCTGTCCCCCGGCACCCTAACGGCGACGGCCCTGTGGGTCGACCGTTCCAGTCCGGATCTCCCTTTCATTCACCCGGAAACGCAGGGCCTGCTGCCCATGCGCATCATGCACGTCGACTCGGGGGACGGTGGCCGCACATGGGGTCCGCCGCGCCGAATGGACACGACACCCCACCTCGCCGCTTCCCCCTGTTCACACCATATTATCCGGTTGTCCGACGGTACCCTTGCCCAGCCCTACGAACAGTGGAAGGAATACGGGGACACGTCGCCGGGCCGGCCCGCCGCGAGGCTGCGGTTATCACGGGACGGCGGGCGTAGCTGGCCGGACTACGTTACGGTGGCCCGGCATCCGGACAACAAGCTCGCCTACTGGGACCAGCGGCTGGCCATCCATCCCGTTGACGGCCGCCTGGCCGCCACCTTCTGGACCCACGATTTCGAT
>JAPOOT010000148.1 GCA_026713285.1 Gemmatimonadota bacterium
CCCGCCGGCTTTTGCGGCCGCCACGAAAGGACTCCTGATCTGGGGAGGGCTGAACGAGGACGGTGAACTCACCCTCGAGCCCGCCTTTGTAGTCGACGCGCCGCTTAAGTTGCCGGATACGGACGGTCCGTACACCATTACTGGAGAAAGCGAAGGCGGCGGCAATCTGTTCTCTCTTTCCTTCGACATTTCGGCATACGCCGATGTCGAGAGCGGAGGATCCTTCGCCTTCATTCTTCCCGTGCGGGAGACCTGGCCCGGGAACCTGCGCCGGATAACGCTTTCCGGTCCCGGAGGCTTTGCCGAGATCGACGGAGACGGAGACCGTTACATGGCGCTCATGCGGGACGGTGCAACCGGCGAGGTCAGAGGTATATTCAGAGACTGGCCGGATCCGTCGGATCCCTCGACGGCGGGTCGCCGCATCCCACCCGAACCCGGGATGGAGATAACCGTCAGCGGCGGCGTTCCCGATCAGGATTCGTGGTAGAGCCGGTGCTGCGACCGATAGCGTCTGCGCACTTCAATCTGCGTCCCGCCAATGCCGCGAGGTTTATGATCGCGTCGGTGCTGCGACCGATAGCGTCTGCGCACGTCATTGCCGGGCCGCCGGCCTTTCGAACCAGCCGCCCTCCGGGACCGAGCCCGGACTGATTCCTCCGGTATATTCCCCGCTCCACACTGCCTTTTTTTAAAAAAACTACGAGATCCGCAAGGAGGTTTCCGACTAATGCAATGTAACGGTCGGGTTTCCTTCCTTCAATTGCTGAGCTGCTGCGATGCTGAGCTGCTGCGATGCTGAGCTGCTGCGATGCTGAAGAGGTCTTGAAGGATTCCGTCGCCAATACGATATGAAAACGAGTTCGCCTGACGTTCCAACGACCGAGACAAGGAACGATCTGCCATGACAAGGAACGATCTGCCATATGGCGAATATGGTTACGGTATGGACGAAATACGGTTACGTTGTACCAGATGACACCTGTCGGGAGAGGAGCCGGAAGATGACCGTAACGTCCCGCGAAAACTGGATCTTTGGAGCGCAGATCGTATCTGCCATTGGTATCCTCGCTATCGCGATTGTCACCTTCATCAATCAATCCAACAAGGAATTCCGGGATGAGGTTCGGAACGAATTGACCGGGTTGCGCACGGACATGCGATCCGAGTTTGCCTCGATTCGTTCCGAAATTCATGATCTGAACACACGCCTCGGTCGGATCGAAGGTTACCTGCGCGTGTCCGGTAGCGAGTAGAGGTGGTCCCTCCTGTCGTCGCCTCCTGAAAAGAGGGATGAATGGCGATATCTGCATGAAGATCAGTGCGAGTGAATACTGAGGAATAAGTAATGGGTGAAAACAGTAAGGGAGATTGGGCGTGGACTCCGATTCTTACGATGGCCGGTATGCATATTATGATGACTGGCATAGTTGTTACAACAATGCTCTACTTAAACAGTGATCTTAGTAATAGGATGCTATCGGTAGAAGAGAAATTGAGAGAATTGATTGAAGATGTATCAGGCCTGGAGACCAGGTTCGATGAGAGAAAGCAAGAATGGTCAAAGTAGCATCCTGATCTGATCTCAAGGACGCAGGGTATGATGGAAATCGCTCAACTGGTCGTATCGCCGGCTATCTTGTTGGGAGCCTTCATCTTCTTCTGGAAGGAATCCAAAGCGGGAAGACTGGAGTTGGAAATCCGGCTGATTAAGCGCATGGATCGAATGGAGGACAGGCTGGAAGCGGGTATTGTCGCGTCGGAAGCGCGCATCGTCGCTTTGGAGGACAAGGTGGATGCGCGCTTTATCGCTCTGGAGGACAAGATGGAAATGCGTATAGCCTCATCGGAAGAGAAGATGACGGCGCGCATCGTCGCTCTGGAGGACAAGATGGATAAACGCTTTATTGCTCTGGAGAACAAGATGGATGCGCGTTTTATCTCTCTGGGGGACAAGATGGATACGCGAATCGGCCGGCTGGAAGGGGTGCTCATCACACAACAGAAGGCGTCCTGATCAACGTGTCATTCCCCTACGTGCCGGATCTGAGTACCAGCGTCCGCGCGATCAGATCGTGAAAGGCTTGCCTGCGCTGCGTGAAGACCGCGGCGAGATAGCCCGGCCAGAGGACGGGCAGGCACTTGGGAATGGCCCGGAGCGCGGCGCGGCCGAAGGTGGGGGTGAATCCCTCGGTGTCTGTTACGCGGATACCGAGGATCATCTTGCCGATCGTGGCCCCACGCGGTGAGCTCTCCATGGCCGCGTAGTAGAACCAGGGCATGAGCAGGTGGAACGCGCTCATAAGGGGTACGGCCGCCGGGTCCGACAGGACGTCCGTGAATTCGACCACCAGTGCGATCGCCCCGGAAACGGCGGTGATGAGCGCCACGTCGATGGCAAAGGCGCCGATCCGCTGGAGATGGTCGGCGTAGTCTTCGGACAGGGAGTAGCCGGAGATGAAAGTCACGGCCTGGCGGGACCTCCGTCGGGTGTCCGGGCCTGGGTCCAGTTGATGATTTCGTCCTCGCAGGGATAGCGGACCGCCAACTTCTCGTCCACGTCGATGCCCAGGCCCGGACGGTCGTTGGGATACATGTAGCCGCCGCGCACCTCGGGCGTGCCGGGGAAGATTTCGCACACCCGTTCATTGAAGCGGCACCACTCCTGGATGCCGAAATTCGGCGCCCACAGGTCGAGGTGCAGGTTCGCGGCGTGGCCCACCGGCGAAACGTCGCCCGGACCATGCCACGCCGTGCGGATGCCGTACATGGCGGCCATGGCCG
>JAPOOT010000412.1 GCA_026713285.1 Gemmatimonadota bacterium
GGATTTCCGTCCCGGGTGTTCCCTTGGCGCAAGCGGCCGTCATTCGAACAGAGAATGCCCCGACGCCGGCACGATACCGGCTGCCTCGGCGCGTGCGTACAGGTCGTGTATAGCCGCTTCCCCGTCCTCTCCATACTGCAGGGAGTACTCGTTCACGTAGAGATCGATGTGTTGCTGCATGACCGTTTCATCCATTTCCTGGGCATGGCGCCTGATATAGGGCCGAACCTCATCGGGATGGGCGTAGGCGTATTCAATGCTCGATCTTATCGACCGGTCGAGCCGTTCGTGCATCGAACGTCCCAGGTCCCTTCGCGCGAGAATCCCTCCCAGGGGTATAGGGTGACCCGTCTCTTCCTCCCACCAGGCTCCGAGGTCGATCACCTGCGAAAGGCCGTATCCTGCGAAAGTGAACCGGCTTTCGTGGATGATCACCCCGGCTTCGACGTCACCGCGTTCGCAGGCCGGCATGATCTCGTCGAAGGGAAGGTAGACCAGTCGATCCAGGCCGGGATCGAAAAGCCTCATTAGCAGCGCCGCCGTGGTCAGGCGTCCGGGCAGCGCGATTTTCTTTCCCTTCAACCGTTCCGGCGACAGCGGTTCTCTCGAAACCACCAGGGGGCCGCATCCCCGGCCCAGCGCCCCGCCGGACCGGAGCAGGACGTAATGGTCCCTGAGGTGGGCCAGGGCGTGAAAGGAAATCTTCGTCAGGTCCAGTTTCCGCTCAAGGGCCAGTGTATTCAGGGACTCGATATCTTCCAATACCTCCCGGCAAGGAGGCGCATCGGGAATCCTGCCCTGGGTCAAGGCACAGAAGATGAACGTGTCGTTCGGACAGGGCGAGTACCCGAGAGAAAGGGGTGTCATGGCGCTACCTGTTTACGTGCGGGATTGAAGACGCAGTACATATCTTGGAAATGAGCAGCTAAGCGCGTGCGCCCCGTCATTGGACTCCCTGTTCCACGATCAGTTTCACCGCCTGCTGGCAGCGGCGGATTGCCAGGGGCAGATCCCACCCGGACAGGTTCCGGTCGACCACCCGGTTGCTGATGGCGCGGATTTCCACAAAGGGAATGCCGTTCGCCACGGCTACATGGGCTGCCGCCGCGCCTTCCATGTTCTCACATATTCCGTCATATCGGGCGGCCAGCTTATCGCCGACCGACTGTACGCCGCTGCACTGCTGCACGGTGACAAAGGAACCGGCCGCGATCTGGTGTGCCGGTTCGGCTTCCAGCCCGGATGCCAGGCATTGCCGGATGTTCTCCGTTCGCGCTGCGTCGAGCGGTATCCTGTTGTACAGGGGCTCCCCTGGCGTCTTTCCGCGGACGGCTGTACGGCCGGCGAGCATGGGAAACCCCAACTGTTCCATATCCATCCAGCCCTCCGGTGTCAGAACGCCGGTGTCACCGTACCATTCCTCTGTGGCGACGGCGAGGTCGCCTACGCGGAGACCTGACCGCACGTATGCGCCGCCCACGCCGAATTGCAGGATGATCGCGGGGTCATGGCGCGTCAGCGCCAGGGTCAGGGCCGAGGCCGTATTGACCTGTCCCACGCCCCCCTCGATCAATAGCACCGCCTTCCCGGACAACGAGCCAAGGTGCCACGGTCGCCCCTGGGGCCGATCCGTTCCGTCGACTTTCATCGATGCACGGATCGACTCCTGTTCGATATTCGTAGCGGATACTAGCAGGAAATCGAGATTCATTAACGACTCATCGGCTTTCCGTTTTTTTGGGAGCATCCCCAGGTCTCTAGATTCGCTCAACTTCGACCCACCTGCCTGTGTCGTTCGACTCGACCGCCGCGTCGATTACGAGTTGGGCAGCCAGGCCATCACGGAAGGTGGGCGCCTCGTCTTCATCCCGGTGGATGTTATTCAGAAAAGTCGTGACGATGCTGTCGTCGCGGGACGTTGCAGGAACCGATACGGGCATGTATTCGTCATGCGAAGCCCGTTCCATCAGGCCTCTGCCGCCTTCCATCTGCCAAAAATAGGAAGTCCGTTCGCAATCCACGCGCAGGGTATGTTCCTGGTGCAGCCTGCTGGCCCGGATCGACCCGCGGGCTCCGTTCCCGAACCGCAGCATCAACTGGCAGACGTCATCGTTTTCCACCTGCCCGGTCTCGCGCGGGATATCCAGTTCCTCTTCCCTGTGCTTTCTGCGCAGTTCACCGAAATGATCTTCCGCGGTGAGCAATGGACGGTGCGTCACGTACAGGGCCAGTTCCGCGTTCACCTGCGATATCTCGCCGACGAGCCACCGGGCCGCATCGATCATGTATACCCCGAGATCGCCCAGGGCCCCGGTGCCCGCTTCGGCCCGACGGAACCGCCATGTGAGCGGAAAATCGGGCTGCCGGGCCCAGTCGAAGGACCAGTGGGCGTCAAATGTATGGACTCTCCCGGCCGTTCCGTCCCGCAACAATCGGGACAGGAACCGGAGCGCGGGGAACAGCCGAAGGCCCGACTGCATACCGGTTTTCGCCCCGTAGCGACGGGCTGCGAGCCACATCTCCCGCGCCTGTGACCCGTTGAGCGCGAGAGGTTTCTCGGAGAATACGGACTTTCCGGCCTTCAGGGCCGCCAGGGCGATTGGATGATGCAGGTGATGGGGCGTGGTAATGCCGACGGCGTCGACGTCGCTGCGATTGAGCAACTCGTCGACATCCCGGCACACGTGGGGAATGCCATACCGGTCCGCCAGAGATCGGGCGCTTTCGATACGGCGGCTGGCGACCGCGGTCAGCGAGGCTTCCTTCCGCCAGGCCTCCGCATGGGAATAGGCAATGTGCCCGGCGCCGATCATGCCGATGCGAACGGAGTCTTTCATGGAGCAACCCGCCGGTGTAGACCAGGAAGAAGCTCAATCTGCCGTTCAGTGGGCTTCACCGCCCGCCTCCAGGAGGCCGCCCTGGCGAAGCAGGGCTTCCGTGGTAGGTTCCCGCCCGCGAAAATCTCTGAAGACGTCCATGGGATGCCGGCTGCCGCCGAGGGCGAGGATGGTATCGCGGAACCTGCGGCCCAGGCGACGCATCTCCCCGTCGTTTTCCAGGCCCGCTTCCTGGAACGCGGAGAAGGCGTCCGTACTGAGCACTTCCGACCACTTGTAACTATAGTATCCCGCCGCGTAACCACCCGCGAATATGTGGGAGAACGAACAGAAGAACCGATCCTCCGCCAGCGACGGAAGGATCAGCGTTTGCGCATCGATCCGGCGCTGCACGTCCAGGATGGTCTCCGATCCCTCCGGATCGAAACCTTCGTGCAGTTCCATGTCGAGCAGGCCGAAGTTCACCTGCCTGAGGGTATTGCTTCCCTCCCGGAACGTCCGGGCGCCAAGCAAGCGGTCGATGATTTCATCCGGCAGCGGTTCGTCCGTCTCGTAGTGGCGGGCCAGACCCTTCAGCGTCGCCCGGTCGTAACACCAGTTTTCCATGAACTGACTGGCGATCTCCACCGCATCCCATTCCACGTTGGATATACCGGACGCCATGCCGTAATCGATATTCGTCAGCATGTGCTGGAGGGCGTGGCCGAACTCGTGAAAAAGGGTTTCCACTTCCCGGAACGTCATGAGGGAGGGTTTGCCGCCGACGGGCTTGCCCTGGTTGCAGATCATGTAGGCCACAGGCAGCCGTGCGGCCTGTCCGGAGGAAGCCATGACCGCGCTTCTGCCCACCAGCGTATCCATCCACGCGCCGCCCTGCTTCTCCGCGGGACGGCTGTACGGGTCCAGGTAGAACCCCGCCACGGGTTCGTTCCGATCGTCGTATACCCGGAAGAACTGTACGTCTTCATGCCATACCGGCGCTTCGCCGGTCGTCTCCTCCAGTCGCACCTCGAACAGCCGCTCCGTGAGTTCGAACAATCCGTTCAACACGCGGGGCAACGGGAAATAGGGTCTGAGCTCTTCGTCCTTCAGGTCGTAGCGCGTCTCGCGAAGCCGTTCCGACCAGTAAGGGACGTCCCAGTGCTTCAGTTCGCCGTCCTTCTCGACGCCTGCCAGCGCCTTGACCGCTACCATGTCCCGTTCGGCGGCGCCGCGGCTCGCCGAGCTCAATTCATTGAGCAGGCCCCGCACGGATCCCGCATCAGGCGCCATTTTCCGGCTGAGGCTCAACTCCGCGAAGGTATCGAACCCGAGCAGTCTGCACTTGTCGTTCCTCAGGGCGATGATCTCCCTGGCCACATCCCGGTTGTCCCACTGGCCGTCCGACGCCTTGGAAATGAAGGCGCGGTACATTTGCGCCCGCAGGTCCCGGCGCTTGCTGTGCTGCATGAACGGCATGAAACTAGGATAGTCCAGCGTGAATACCCACGGACCGTCCGAAGAGGCGGCCTGCCCGTGTCCCTCCTGCCGGGCCGTATCCGCTGCCAGTTCGAGCAGCGTAACCGGCAGCCCGTCGACTTCTTCAGAATTTGTCAGCGTGATCCTGAAGGCCTTGGTGGCGTCGAGGACATTGTTCGAAAACTTCGTGCTCAGTTCCGCCAGCCTTTCGCTGATCTCGTTATAGCGTTCCCGTCCCGCGTCGTCGAGTCCCACGCCGTTCAACTCGGCTTCTTGGATGGCCGACGCCAGTATACGCTCCTGCGCGGGTTCGAAGTGCTTTGCTTCGTCACTGTCCCGCAAGGCGCAGAACGCCTGGTACAGGGGTCCGCTTTGGCCGAGCCGGTTGCTGAACTTGACCACTTCGGCGAGCAGGGGGTCGTAGACCTCCCGCAGTTCAGGTGAGTTCTTCACCCCGTGGAGGTGGGACACGATGCCCCATGTGCGCCCCAGGTCGTCTTCTATTTTCTCGAGCGGGTCCATGAGCGCGTGCCAGGTGCACGGCGCCGTTTCCTCGAGACGGGCAACGGCCCGTTCGCATCGTTCAAGCACCGCACGGATGCCCGGTTCGATATGACTGATTTCGATCTGGTCGAAGGCGGGCAGGTCGTCCCAGTTCAGCAGTGGATTGCTTTCCATTTGATCGCCTTGCTTTTTTAGAGTGCATGCCTGTATCTTGGGGTACGCTCGCCGCCGGACTCGCGGCGCCAGGCCCTTAGCAAATTACGCGGCGCCACGGCTGAAATCAACCACCATTTACCGCCCGAGCGGAACGAACAACATGACGGAAAAACGATTCAAACGACGGTTGCAGCGATATCCGGCAGTGAGCGACCTGCGCAGACTGACTCGTAAGAGACTGCCGCACATTGCGTGGGAATACCTGGACTGCGGGACGGGGGACGAACGTGCGGTGGCGAGGAACCTGGAACGCATGGCGGAAGTCACGCTCGCGCCGGTATTCATGCGGGGCGAACTGAAGCCCGATCTGACCACGGAACTGTTCGGCCGGACGTACAGCGTGCCTTTCGGCGTTTCGCCGGTTGGACTGACCGGGCTCATGTGGCCCAGGGCGGAGTTTATCCTGGCCGCCACAGCCGCGAAATACCGCTTTCCCTACTGTCTGAGTACGGTAGCCACGCAGTCGCCCGAGTCGGTCGGCCCCCTGGTGGGTGACATGGGCTGGTTTCAACTATATCCTCCCAGGCGGCGGGAAATACGGGACGATCTGTTGAAGCGCGCAATGGACGCCGGCTTCCATACGCTCGTGGTCACGGCGGACGTGCCCGTGGGCAGCCGCAGGGAACGGACCAGCCGGGCGGGCCTGGAGACGCCGCCGCGGATCACGGCCGGGTTCGTGTACGAAGCGCTGATGCATCCCACCTGGACGATTCAGACCCTGCTCGCCGGCCTGCCCAGGCTCAGGGCCATCGAAAAATACGCCGATTCGAAGCAGATGGGCGAGGTGGCGAGTTACGTCGGCCAGGAATTGGGCGGCACGCTGGACTGGGACTATATCCGTGAGGCGCGCGATCTCTGGGACGGACCGGTGATCGTGAAGGGCATCCTTCATCCCGACGACGCGGAACGGGCGATAGAGACCGGCGTGGAAGGCATTCAGGTCTCAAACCACGGCGCGCGGCAGTTTGACGGCACGCTCGCCGCCATCGACGCGCTTGCCCCCATCGTCCGCCAGGTCAATGGACGGGCCCGTGTCCTGTTCGACAGCGGGGTGCGCACCGGACTGGACATCATCCGGGCCCTGTCGCTGGGCGCAGATTTCGTGCTGCTGGGAAGGGCCTTCATGTACGGCGTGGGCGCATTCGGCAAAACAGGAGGCGATCATGCCTTCGAGATACTCAAGGCCGATCTCGAAGTCAACATGGCCAACCTGGGATGTGCTTCGGTGGACGAGATCCCCGAACCGGTCCGGCCCGAAACCACACAGTAAATGTACCAGGAATTAAACCGTGCTCATCCCGCCGCTTCCGCTTGCGTTTCCCGACCCGTTTTCCGAGCGTAGAGCAGGCTGTAGCATCCCAGCGCGACGGAAAAGGCCGTCCCGATAGCGGCCAGCAGCAGCATACCGCCCATTTCGAATAGAAACCCCGTCACCAGGCTGGCAGAGCTCGCAGACAGCGCGATGAACATCTCGTTGACGCCCTGGACGCGTCCACGTTCGAGGGGGGCGAGCGCATTGGAAAGCAGAGACGAGCCGGCGATGAAACAGAAATTCCACCCCAGGCCCAGGAGGAAGAGGGCGATCGCGAGCGGAATGAACCGTGGCGATAC
>JAPOOT010000454.1 GCA_026713285.1 Gemmatimonadota bacterium
CGCCCGACCTCTCGCAAGGTACGTCGTGCACGGACCTTCCGGTACTATCCGTCCAGCGCACCCAGGTGCGCAAGTCCTTCTTCGATGTTCCGCTTCTGCTCGTCGGACGCTTCTGGCATTGGGGCGCGGGGGAATCGGCCGGGACATCCTTGCAGCGTCTGGGCATATTTGGTACAGGCGGGCAGGTTCGTCCCATCCATGGCATTCCATAGTCGCAGAAGTTTCTTGTGCATATCGAGCGCTCGCGCGTGATCACCGGCCTGTACGGCGTCCCACACATCCACCGAGGCCCGGGGCGCCGCCGTCAGAATGGCCGCGATCGATCCACGGGCGCCCAGGGCGTATGCCGAGTACATCAGGGCGTCGACGGCGCAGAACAGCAGGTGCTCCGGGTCGGCCATGAGCATCAGGTCGGCGAACAGCTTCAGATCTCCGGCGCTCTGCTTCACCCCGACGACGCCGGGCACTTCGTCCATGATCCGGCAGAGCAGTTCAGGCGAAAGGTAGCTCCAGGGCACCACGTTGTAGATGATGATGGGATGTTCCACTTCCTCGCCCATCACCCTGAAATGCTCCTGCATGGCATCATCGTCCGGGCGAAAGAGGTAATGGACCGGGGTCACCTGCAACGCCGCCACGTCGAGGTCGGCGATGGCCTGCCCCCTTCGGACGGCGTCGCGGGTGCTGTCGACGATGATGCCGGCGACGACCGGTACGCGCCCCGCCGCGGCGTCCAGGGCCGTGTCCACCAGACCCCGGAATTCATCGACGTCTATCGTATGGCCTTCGCCGGTGCTGCCGCCCACCGCAATGCCGTGCGCACCCTGGTCGATCAGCCAGTCGACCTGTTCCTTCATGGCCCCGAGGTCCACGTCTCCGTCCCGTGAGAATGGTGTAGTTGCCGGGGGGATCACGCCCCGCAGGTCATTCAGCATATCTTCCTCCTTCGATTGGTTGAGTTACCAGTTACGCCTGGCTGAAATACGAGCCATTGCATAGACATGATTTTTTCAACGTCATCCGGCCGGTTCTGCGTCGCGCCGGTACACCATGTGCAGCGCCATGATGGTCACGGCCGTGCCGATGCCCCAGGTCGCGGGAGATACGCCTACGGTTCCACTGCCGTCTGTGGCCAGATGTACGAGGGTCATCACGAGAACGGATCCGATGATCGTCGCCAGTGCGCCCGCGGCATTCGGCTTTTTGGAATACAGTCCCGCGATAAGGGGTACGAAGAGAGCCACGGACAGAATGCTGTAGAAAATGGTCAGCGCCGTGATGACGTCCGGCAGCACGGCCGCCAGGACGACGCCCGCGAGCCCCGCGACGACGGCCGTGATCCGGCTGACGGTCAGCATCCGTTGCTCGGAGGCGCCGGGTTCGATATAGGTCTGGTACAGGTCCCGGCTCAGGGAGGTCGTCAGCATGAAGAGCACGGCGTCCGCCGAACTGATCTCCGCGGAGAACACGGCCGCCAGGGTCAGTCCGCCGATCCAGAAGGGGAGGGCGTCCATCAGCAGGCGGGGCAGAGCCAGGTCCTGCGAGGGAAGGGAAGGGAAGGCGTGGTAGGCCGCCATGCCGAGCAGCGCGGGAATGAAGGCAAAGAGCATCAGGGCGACAGCGTTCGTGCAGACACCCCGCCGGACCGCCCTGGCGTCCCTTGCGCCGTAAATCTTCTGAAGAAGGCCCGGCGAAACGATGAAGGCGGGAACGAGGACGATGAAGTAGGCCCAGATACGGGACGGATCGTCTCCGAACCAGGTCGTGAATCCTTCCTTCGCCACGCCTTCGGCGGACAGGAGATTTCCCTCTGAGACGATCAGGAGAAAAGCCAGGACGAAACCGGAGATTTTCACCAGCAGCTGGACCATGTTGACCCGGGCCGTGGAAGTCAGGCCCCCGAAGGTGAAATACACGACCACCACGGCGCCGCCGGCCAGGCAGGCGACGTACTTCGGGATGCCCAGGACCAGGTTGAGGATCCAGGCAAGGGGAATGAACTGGCCGGCCAGGATCGCCAGGGAACCGAACCATAACAGTACCGCGATGAGACCCCGGACACTGCGGCTATACCGGTGCTCCAGGAAGTCTCCGACCGTGTATAGGTCGTGGTCCTTGGCCACGCGCCACATGCGGGGTCCGACGGTCAGTCCCAGGATGAGGCTGCCGATCCCCGCCGATCCCACCCACCACCACGCGGACAGCCCGTGTGTGTATCCTATGCCGGTGGCACCGACTGTAGATCCCGCGCCCAGATTCGCGGCCAGCAGCGTAGAAAACAGCAGGACGGGAGAAAGCCGCCGGCCGGCCACGAAGAAGTCCTCGGCGCGGCGTACCGACCGCGACGTCCACCAGCCGATCACCATGAGGAAAATGGAATAGACGAGGAGGGCGGTTACATAGGGGGACATAGCGTTTCAG
>JAPOOT010000385.1 GCA_026713285.1 Gemmatimonadota bacterium
CCACGATTCCAAGGAGATTTACTACGCGGCTTGCGAAGAACTCGGGCTCGATTTTATCCGCAGCCAGGCCGCCTTCGTCCTGATCAACGTGGGAGACGCCGCCGCCGTCACCGCCGACCTGGCCGAGCGTGGCATACTCGTAATAAACGCCGAATCCTCATGGGAACTGAAGGGCATGATCCGGGTTTCGTACGGCAACGAGCAGGAAAGCCGGATCTTCACCGCGGCCTTGCGGGATATCCTCGGCTGAAGCGGTGCGCTACCCTGGCGCGCTGCCGAAGCGACGCGCACACGAAGTGGTTCGACCCTTGCCGAAAACCGAAAACTCCCTGCAGGAAAAAGGGAAGAGAGGCACGCGATGCCCGTATCCGAACTGTGTTTCACCCCGGCGACCGATCTGGTACGGATGATACGCAACAAGGACGTGTCTGCAACCGAAGTCATGGAAGCCCATCTCGCGCAGGTCGACCGGGTGAATCCTGTCGTGAACGCCATCGTCACCTATCATCCGGAACAGGCGCTGGATGGCGCGCGGAATGCCGACCGGGCCATTGCGCGCAACGAAGGTCAGGGCCCGCTATTCGGCCTGCCCATCGCCCACAAGGACCTGGTATCAACCAAGGGAGTCCGGACCACATTCGGCTCCCCAATCTTCCAGGATTTCATTCCGGGACAGGACGAACTGATCGTGGAGCGTTTGAAAAAGGCCGGAGCGATTTCCTTCGGCAAGACCAACGTGCCGGAATTCGGCGCCGGTTCGCAGACTTTCAATCCAGTTTTCGGGGCGACCCTCAATCCATACGACACTTCCCGGACCTGCGGCGGCAGCAGCGGGGGCGCCGCCGTGGCGCTTGCCTGCGGCATGCTGCCCATCGCCGACGGAAGCGACATGGGCGGCTCGCTGCGCAACCCGGCCAGCTTCTGCAACGTGGTGGGGCTGCGGTCCGCGCCGGGCCGCGTGCCGCGGTGGCCGGCGGTCAATGCCTGGGGCAAGCTCAGCGTCCAGGGACCCATGGCCCGGACGGTCGAGGACGCCGCTCTCATGCTCAGCGCCATAGCGGGTCCCGATCCTCGCGCTCCGCTTGCCATCCGGGAACCGGGCCGTTCCTTCGCCCTGCCCCTGGAACACGATTTCAAGGGGGCAACCGTCGCCTGGAGCATGGACTTCGGCGGGCTGCCCGTGGATCCCGAGGTCACCTCGGCCATCGAAGCGAAGCGCCAGGTATTCGACGATCTCGGCATGACCGTCAAGCCGGGTCAGCCCGATTTCACCGAAGCCGACGAGGTATTCAAGACGCTGCGGGCGTGGAGCTTCATCCAGGGTTACGGCGATCTCCTCGAGACGCACCGCGACCAGATCAAGGACACCGTCATCTGGAACCTCGAGGCCGGCTTCACCCTTACAGGTCCGCAGATCGCCCGCGCGGAAGTGGACCGGACCACCCTGTACCACCGGGTCCGCAGATTTATGGAGCGTCACGATTTCATGGTCTTCCCCGTCAGTCAGGTTCCTCCTTTCGACGTGAATACGCCCTATCCCACGGAAATAGACGGCGTGCGGATGGAAACCTACATCGACTGGATGAAGTCGTGCTACTACGTCACCGTCACGGGACTGCCCGCCATATCCGTTCCCTGCGGATTCACGTCGGCGGGGCTGCCCGTGGGACTGCAGATCGTCGGCCGGCACGAGGACGAGTTCGGCGTCCTTCAACTCGCCCACGCCTTCGAACAGGCAACACAGACGTTTAAAAAGCGCCCGCCGGTGGCCGAGGCATGAGCGGGCTCGGTGCATTGCCCATTTCGTCCTGCAACGCCACGGACCGGACCGATCTGAATCACAGCGTTCGTCCAACACTCGCATTGCCGCCGCTCGCATTGCCATCACTCGCATTGCCATCACGCGCTTTGCCATCACGCGCTTTGCCATCACGCGCTTTGCCATCACGCGCTTTGCCATTATTCGTCTTGTCCCGTTCAGTCGGTTATCACCATGTCCACTAGGGCGGAAGTCGTAATCTGCGGCGCGGGCATCGCAGGCGTGTCCGCCGCGTACCATCTCTCCCTGCGCCATGGCGTGCGGGACATCGTGCTCGTCGATGAAAGGCCGCCCCTCTCCCTGACCAGCGCCTACGGGACCGAGGCCTACCGAAACTGGTGGCCCGATCTCCCCATGTTCCGGTTTATGGAACGGAGTATCGGCCTGATGGAGGAACTCGCCCGGGAGAGCGATAATGCGATCCGAATGAACCGAAGGGGATATGCATTCCTCACCGGTGACGAGAACCGCGTTCAGAAAATGACAGCAGAAGCGGAAGCGGTGTCCAGCCTGGGTGGAGGCGCCTTGCGTGTACACCGCGACGCCGGATCGTATGTTCCGTCACGGCCGGAAGGCCTGGAACCGGATCTGACGGGCGCAGATCTGCTGCCGGATGCTGATGCGGTGAATAGCCTTTTTCCATATATCACGGACGATGCGGTCGCCATGCTGCACGTTCGCCGCTGCGGATGGCTGGATGTTCCGTCCCTCGGCAGGTGGATGCTGGACCGCATCGCATCCCGGGGCGGCAGGCTCGTTCAGGACAGGATTTCACGGGTCGTGACAGTAAACAACCGGGTCAGGGGCGTAACGCTGGAATCCGGATCGGTCCTCGAAACAGGGAAATTCGTCCTCGCGGCCGGTCCACTGGTACCTGAAGCCGGCCGGATGCTGGGACTGGATATCCCGGTCTTCATGGAACTGCACGGCAAGGTCGTCGTGGAAGACCGGGCCGGCGTACTTCCGCCCGAGGCGCCCATGCTGATCTGGACGGACCCCATCGAGCTTGTCTGGGACAACGATGAGCGTGCGATACGCGCTGCGGATCCTGCCACGCGCTACCTCACCGAACCCTTCCCCGGGGGGCTCCACGTCCGTCCCCGGTTCAGGGACGGTAAACAGACCTTTCTGGGGATCTGGACCTACGATATCAAGCCGAGGAAGGCTGAATTCCCACTCGAGTTCGATCCGGCCTACCCGGTGATCGTCCTGCGCGGACTCGCCCGGATGATCCCGGGGATGCGC
>JAPOOT010000390.1 GCA_026713285.1 Gemmatimonadota bacterium
CATATCTGCAGACGGTGATCCGGACCGCGGCGGCCCGCTCGACGCACTGGGTGCTTTCCGAATTCGATGCCAGGAACAACGAATACCTTCAGAAACTGATCAACGAAGAAGGGGTACAGCTTCGGCGCTTTCCGGATGCCGTGCTGACGACCCTAAAGGGCTACTCGGAAGAAGTCATCGCCCAGTTGATCGAAACCGACGAAGACAGCAAGAAGGTGTACGAATCCTTCACGGCTTTTCGGAAGACGGTCAGCGGCTGGACGGACCTTGGGGAGAAGATCTACTACTCGGGAGCGATGGGTTAGCCTGGGACCATAAGCGGAAACGGTAACGTCCGCTCGGATATCTTCCGGCCGAATCATCCGAAGACGCCTGCAATTCGGGCTATCCACCCGGTCGATGCGTCACAGTACAACAGGTCGTTGCCGCATCGCGCCAAACCGTGCGGTTCCGGATGGTCCGGACCGATTAGTATCTCGTCGCGCACATCACCGGTTTGGATATCCAGTTTAGCAATGACACGGTCCACCTTGAATACCATCCACAGGGCATCGTCCTCGGTCCTTACGACACCGTGACCGGCGTCGTAAGGCAGTGGGATGACCCTTTTCACAGACCAGTCCGGGATACGGACCTGGGTGAGTGTTTTCTCCTTGAGCGTGCTCAGCCAGATCGTGCCCGTTTCCACTGAATCATAATCCAGGCCATGGGTGCCGCCGGGCGCGGGAAGCGGCCGGCGAAGCAGCGTTGCTCCGGTCAGGGGATCGACCTTGAGGATCTCGCCCGTACCGGGCGGGGCATCCGTATGCTTCGGGAAGCGCCACCGTTCGCCCGGTCCGTTCGCTGCCAGCCAGAGACCGCCTTCGCCGAACGACATACCGCTTGTATTGGAAGAATCCGTGGGCAACTCGCGGACTATCCTGGAGACTCCATACTCGTGGGGGGCTTCAAGGACCAGCAGCGCTACACGATCGGTTAATTGATCCACGACCCACAGGCCTTCATCGGTGACCTGCAGTCCATTGGGCGCTCCGTAAGGCGCGCGCATGTACCTGGTGATAACAGGATTCATGGAACGTACCGTGGTTATTGACGCTCGATTTTATGATCCAGGTGCTTCATGCGCCTGGGATGCCCGACCTGATATTGTAGTCGCACGTCCTGGTTACTTTCTGTCCTTGAGACGGGTCCAGCCTCTACCCGGGTTATAGGGCTTCGCTTCGTGGAATCGGTCTCGTAGTTCCTTGAAAGCGTCGGGCGTTCTGACCTCCCGTTCGGGATGACTCGAATCCCTGATTACGAAGTCCGCCTCGCTCGGATAGCAGGCCATGGTTACCGGGTCCCGTTCCGGAGTATAGGATTCCGGATCCTCCTCCGCGTTATTCGGCGCATCCATGGACTGATATCTAAGGTCCACGCTCCAGCGAACGATATCGGACCGGTTCACGAAGGAGGCATGGGGCGTCAGATTGGTCATGAACAGGACGTCGCCCAGTTTCATCTGCAAAGGTACGGGATCGCGCCCGGGCAATTCGTCGGCCGGGATCTCCAGGTAGCCGCCGTGCCCGCCGGTGTAATGTTTGTACACACCATTTTCATGGGCGCGCGGAATCACGTACAGACAGCCGTTTTCCACCGTCGTATCAACCAGCGGGATCCAACAGGTCACGATAAGGTACCGGTCGCAATGGGGCAGGAAATAACCCGAGTCCTGGTGCCAGGGTACTTCCGTTCTCGTGTATTCCGGGATCTTCGGACGAATTCTATACGCTGAAGCGCCCACGATGTCCGGTCCGACCAGGTCGTTAACACAATCTACCAGGTTGTCGTTCCGCAACAGGTCGAGCATCTCCTCCCCGCTGAATCCGCCCCCTCCCCGTCCCATGACCATCTTCATGATCTCCTGCCCGGCTTCTTCGGATTCCTCGTAAACACGCGCGAGACGGGTCTCGAATCCTGATGCTGCGTACAGACCGGACAACTTTCCTTCGAGGTGAAGACGGTGCGCTCCGTCTGCCACTATTTCGCTCAACGCGGCAATCAACGGCCGCAGTTCATCCCGCGCCAGCAGTCCTTCTTTGACCAGATATCCCTGCGTGTTGAAATGTGCGATTTCCGTTTGTGCAAGTCCCATGGCGCCTCTCGCTTCTCAAATGTACAGCGCGCGGTGCGCCAGTATACCCTCCCGGCGGCTTACTGGCGTACCGAGCTTCAGATTCGCATCAGGTCGGATACGTCCAATTCAGTTCTGGGCTGGTAGGGTTTGAGAAAACGCATGATCTCTTCCGACGTGGGCAGGTCCAGGGCTTCGCGGGTTATGGTCTTGAGCTCCTGATAGTCCGCCGAACGGATAAGGCTCTTGATCTCGGGGATATCGATCGGACTCATTGAAAGCTCGTCAACGCCTAAACCCAACAGTATGCAGGCTGCAAGCGGATGAGCCGCCATGGCGCCGCAGACACCTACCCAGATATCGTTGTCGTGTGCGGCATCGATAATCGATGCGACCAGGCGGAGAACCGCCGGGTGGCATGGATTATACAGGGAGGCGATGCTCGGATTGCCCCGATCGGCCGCTACCGTGTACTGGATCAGGTCGTTCGTGCCGATGCTGAAAAAGTCCACTTCCTTCGCCAGATCCTGGGCCGTCAGCGCGGCCGAAGGGATTTCGACCATGATCCCGATCGACATCGATTGATCGACAGGCACACCCGCCTCCAGCAACTCGTCCCTCGCTTCGTTAAAAAGCACCTTTGCCCTTCGGAGTTCATGTAATCCGGATATCATTGGAAACATCAGGCTTACGTTACCCTCTACACTCGCCCTCAGGATGGCCCGCAACTGTACCTTGAACATTTCAGGCCGATCAAGGCAGAGCCGGATGCCCCGCTGTCCAAGAGCGGGATTGGCTTCGTCAGGCATCTGTTTGGGCATCTTGTCCGCACCGAGATCCAGCGTGCGTATTATTACGGCATGCGGGGCCATGCGCCGGGCGATTTTCAGATAAGTCCGGGTCTGTTCATCTTCGGAAGGCAATTCGTTGCCCACCAGGTACAGGAATTCGGTACGATACAGGCCAATCCCGTCCGCACCGTGATTCAAGACGTCTTCCAGTTCAGCCGGCAGCTCGATATTGGCCGAAAGCTCGATGCGCCTGCCGTCCCGCGTCTCCGCCGGCAGGTCATGGAGCTCCTGTAGTTCATGCTCAAGGACCGATAACTGGGATTTCGTTTCCCTGTACCGGTTGATCGTTTCCGGATCCGGATCGAGATGGACCAGCCCGCTGTTGCCGTCGATAATGATCGTCATTCCGTCTGAGATTTCCTGCGTGGCGATGTTCGCGCCTACCACCGCCGGCACGGCCAGACCGCGGGCGACGATCGCCGTATGGGACGTCTGGCCTCCGGCGTCGGTGATGAAGCCGCACACCGCGTCGCGGTCGATTTCCGCGGTGTCCGAAGGGGACAGGCTGTGGGCTACGAGCACAGTCTCTCCCTTCATGTTCTCGATCTCCGTGTGCGCGCTACCCGTTAGCTTGGCCAACACACGGTGGTGTACGTCTTCGAAATCCGCGGTCCGTTCTCGGAAGAATGGATTCGCAATGGAGGAGTAGCTGGCAATCCATCCTCGCATCACATCGTCGAAAACATACTCCGCATTGGCCTTCTCCCGACGAATACGCACGATAGTGACCTCGACGACTTCCGGATCTTCAAGCACGGCCTGGTGTGTACGGAAGATCTTCAGGATGTCCTGGTCGATATCTACCGCGATGCGGCGCTGCAGTTGGGTCAGGTCGTTCAGGGCCTCATCGACCGCGGTCTTGAAGCGCTTGATTTCCGCTTCAACTTTATCAGAGGAAATCTGACGTTGGTGAATGGCGGCGAAGCGGCGATTGTAAACTAAAGCGCGGCCGATGGCTATGCCTGGTGATGCCGGAATGCCTTTCAGCACGCGGTGCTCATCGCTCATTTCACGCCTCCCGGTCCCTGTCGAACATATCGGTTATCGCCTCTATCGCAGCCGTTTCGTCCGGGCCTTCGATTTCCACCGTAATGGAACAGCCGTGTTCCGCAGCCAGCATCATTACACCCATGATGCTCTTTCCATTAACCGGCACTTCGTCCTTGACCAGCGTGATATCCGATTCGAATCGGGAAGCCAAACGGACCAGTTGTTCGGCGGGTCGCATGTGCAACCCTTTTCTATTCTTAACGGTAACGGTTTTCCGTACCAAGGCGCTGCCCGATTCATTCAGACGTACGTGAGATGCTTCTATTCGTAATCTTCCCTGCGGTACCTGATCCTCTTGCCTTCCTTCATGACCTCCAGAACACGCTGATTCAGTGCCGACGCCGGGTTGATCCCCATTACCTTCAGGAGGTATCTGAGCGCGATCACCTCGGATATGACAGTCAGGTTCTTGCCGGGATTGATAGGTATACGGACAAAGGGAAGTTCCGCGTCGAGTAACGTAGTGGTCTTCTCATCGAGCGCCGTACGTTCATAGTCGCCGTCGTTGTTCCAGTCTTCCAGATTCACCACCACTTCGATCCGCTTGCGCAAGCGGATGCTCCGGATGCCGAACATGCGCGTTACGTCGATAATCCCGACGCCGCGAATCTCCATGAAATGTTGCGTGACCGTGTTGCTCGTACCCATGACGATGCCGCGCCGGATCCGGTACGCGGTGACCACATCGTCCGCCACCAGCCTGTGACCCCGTTCGACGAGGTCGAGGGCCGTCTCGCTTTTTCCGATTCCGCTGCGTCCCGTGAACAGCAGGCCTACCCCATACACGTCGACCAGGGCGCCGTGAATGGTTGACATCGGCGCGAAATAGGGTTCCAGGTACTCGACCAGGGAATGTACGAAGGCGTCCGTACTCAGCGTGGTCCCGAGGACGGCGGTCTCGAATCGCTCGGCGGTTTCGGTCAGTTCCCGAGGCGGATCCATGCCCTTCGTTATGACCATGCAGGGAACGCCCAGGTCGAACATCCTGACCAGCGACGTGGACCGCTGTTCCCCGGACAGACTCTTCAGGTAGGTTAATTCGGTTTCTCCCAGGATTTGAATCCTGTTACTGGAAAACCGTTCGACATATCCCGCCAGCGCGAGTCCGGGCCGGTTCGTCTCCGCGTTTGTGATCTTCCTGGACAGTCCCGTTTCACCCGTGAGTGGGGACAGTTTCAGATCGACCTGTTCTACCAGGGTCTTGATCAGCAAGGCGCGCGATTTCAAGGGCGATACCGTGACCATCGTTCTCTATCAAGGGGAAGGGGTATGTACCTGGTACGGCATGGCAAATCCGGCTATATCGATACCGGCGCATGCCTGTCCGCTTACTGATTACGCCTGGTCCTGTGATCGTGCAACTTGCCATTGTATTTTTTTATCTGGCTTTCCATCTTGTTGACCGCCTGATCGAGTGCGGTGTAGGCTTCGGCGTTCTCCTCCTTGCTGGTCAGGATGTGTCCCCCGACGTGTACGTTCAGCTCAACCATATACCGGTACTTTTCCTGTGAGACGATAAGATCCGCACTCAGGATATTGTCGCTGTAACGGCTTAAACGGTCGATCTCTCGATCCGCGTGCTGCTTGTATTCCTCTGCCAATTCGCAGTGGCGGGCCGTCATGGTTTTCTGCACGTTCGCCTCCCTTCCCTGTGTTGCCGATCCGGTCAGATCCTTCTGCGCATTCGCGCAATGGGTATTCCCAGATTCTCGCGGTACTTCGCCACCGTTCGCCGCTTGATCTGCACGCCCTCCTTCGATCGCAGGATGTCCTCTATAGCCTGATCACTCAGTGGCGCGTGCGCGTCTTCCTCATTGATGATCTGCGCGATCCGGTCCTTGACGGTCTTTGTTGCCAGTTGGCCGTCCGGGGCGTCTTCGGCGTTATTGGACGCTGTTTTCTTTAACCGACCGTCGAAGAAAAACCTCAGCGCGTAAATCCCTCGGGGAGTCTGAACGTACTTGCCTTGCGTCGCCCGGCTGACGGTCGTTACATGCAGGCCTACCTCGTCTGCCACCTCCTGAAGAATCATCGGTCTGAGAAAGGACAGGCCCGCATCCAAAAACTCGCGCTGGGCTTTAACGATGCAGTTCGTCACTCTCAACAAGGTAGACCGCCGTTGTTCAATGGAACTCACGAAGTGATTCGCTTCGGTCAACTTTCGCCTCACATACCGCCGATCCTCTTCTGTGGAATGCTCATGCCGGCTCAGGATAGCCTGGTACGCACGGCTGACTCGCACGCGGGGGAGGTTGCGGTCGTTGAGATACGCGATGTATTCTCCCTCCACTTTTTCGACGATCAGGTCAGGGTGAATGGCAATTACGGATGAATCCCCGTAGGCCAGCCCGGGGTGGGGATTGAGTCCCGCGACCACATTCAAGGCATCCCCGATTTCTTTCTCGGACGCCCCGGCCCTCTTGCGAATCGAAGCGATGCGCCGCAATTTGACGTCGCGCCAGTTTTCGGATATCATCCGGTACGCGAGCGAATCATGCAAATTCAGTGCATCCAGCTGAAGCATGAGACACTCTCGCAGGTCTCGCGCGCCCACACCGGTAGGTTCGAGGGTCTGCACGATCTTCAGGACCCGTTCCGCCTCGTCGAACGGTACGCCGGACTCCAGCGCCAGGTCGAGCAACGGAACATCGAACAGGCCGCTGTCGTTCAGATTTCCGATCAGGTATTCACCGATCTCAAGATCGCGTTTGGACAGATCCAGGAGACGCAATTGCTCGACGAGGTACTGAGTAAGCGTTGCCCCCGACTTCCCCTCGCGTTCAAGGATGTTCTGATCTTCCCGTTTTTCA
>JAPOOT010000392.1 GCA_026713285.1 Gemmatimonadota bacterium
ATCTTCGACCGCTTACGCTTCTTACCACTGGGCACGTCGGTCTCCCTTTGTGTTAGTTTTCCTTCTGTACACGGTTTTTGAGATGATCTGACGGTTTGAAAACTGGCACCACGCACGGAGGAATCCTGATCCCCGTACCGGTCTTCGGATTGCGGGCGACGCGCGCCTTCCGTTCCTTCACCTTGAATATACCGAATCCACGCAATTCAATCTTCTCGCCCCTGCCTAGTGCCGACGAGATGGAATCCAGCAACGCGTTCAACACTTCAGCAGTGTCCACCTTAGTCATCCCCGTGGACTGCGCTATTCGTGCCACGATATCGGCCTTAGTCATACCATTCTCCTTGATCGTTGGTGTTGCCGCTCAGCGATACCGGTATTCGACGACTCCCGGTGAATACAGACTTGTCACCGAATCCATGTTATCCATCAGCAATTCGAAAAAGGATTTGGGGCGTTGCCGGACCACGTTGGGTTTGCCCGGAAGACCGGCCATCCTGCCGGCCATGGCGATCGCGTCCTGGTAGGTTCCCAGGCGGTCCACGAGCCGCAGGGGAAGTGCCTGGTTGCCCGTGTATATCCGCCCGTCGGCCAGTTCAACGACTTCTTCCCGCGTAAGCGGCCTGAACTGCGTGACCGCTTCGACGAACTGATCGTAGACATCGTCCACAACCGACTGGAGCAGTCCAACCTCCGTATCCGTCATGCCCCGGGCCACCGAACCGATATCCTTGTGCCTTCCGCTCTTTACGACCTGCCAGTCGATACCCACCTTGTCCAGCAGGCCTTCGGCTTGCGGTACCACCATGATCACGCCGATACTGCCCGTTAGCGTACCCGGGTTGGCCATGATGGAATCCGCAGCGCAGGCAATATAGTAACCGCCCGACGCAGCCACGCTTCCCATGGACGCCACGATGACCTTTCCCGCTTCACGGGTCTTCCGCAGTTCATCGAAGATCTCCTGCGTGGGGGCCACGGCGCCGCCGGGACTCTCGACGCGCAGCACGATGGCCCGCACCGAATCGTCCTCGCGGTACTTGATGATCTGGCTGACCGTGTCGTCGGCCCGGGTGATCGGACCCCTGACTTCGACCAGTGCGACCCGGCCATCGCCCATGCCGGAAAAGGACCTTTCACTGGTCAACATGGGACCGGCGATCAGCAGCACCATGACGATGGCGATAACCAGTACCCCGCCGCCGAGCATACCGCCGATAATCCAGTCTGATTTTCGAGCCATGGCTATGCTCCGCAATCCCGCGTCGCGTACAATTTCCAGTCCAGTCCAGGATCATTTTGGACGTGATATTCCGTGATCAAAATATCACGTTAGTTTATGTATGTCAATGACTTTTAGGAATCGGACGGATCGATGTGGAGCCGGTCGCCGGGGTGTATGGCGCTGCGCCGGCCCAGTCCGTTCGTCCTGCGCAGCGCGCTCACGGTCACGTTGTGGGCCCGGGCGATATCCCAGAGCGTGTCGCCGGGTTTTACGGTGTAGATGATGGCACCGGGCGCCGTCGCGCCACCCTCGCCGCGATTCGTCCCGTCTCCCGTACCGGGGGTTCGTGTCGGGGACGAAGCGCTGCCGGACGCGGCGCCGCGCGGCATCGGGACGTAGATGGTCAGGCTGCGGCCGGCAATGATGTCCCCCGGATTGTTCAACTTGTTCCAGTCCTGCAGGTTTGCCATGGAAACGCCGTATCTTCTTCCGATACGTGCCAGCGTATCGCCCCGCCTTATCCGGTAGGATATGGCTCGATGGGTCGCTGGATCGGGCGGCGCCACGTCCCTGGGCCGCCGATTTGAAATGGATCGATTCGAAGAACGGATCGAAGAGCCGTAAAGCGGTATGGCGAGCACCTGGCCGATCCGCAGCCGGTTGGGACGGCGTATGCTGTTTTCGACGACGATATCCCTCGTACTCACTCCGAAACGGCGGGAAATACGCCCCAGGGTGTCTCCTCTACGGACTTTGTAAAACGCCATGTCGGATGGATCCGGCCCGGGCGGTTCGATGCCGGCCCACGTGTTGTAGGACCGCTTCGTTCCCAGCGGAACGTTGAGGTCGAACCCCGGCACAGCCTTCCAGCGGCGCAGTTCCGGGTTCAGTTCACGCAGTTTCTCTACCTGGATCTTCATGCCCTCGGCCACTTCTTCCAATACCATGGCTCGCTGCACCGGAACGGATTCGTGTATCAGCGGCAGGCCTCCCAGGGGTTCGAATCCATATTCCTCCGGCGTCTTGGCAATGACAGCCGACGCCATGACGAAGGCCACGAAGTGAATCGAACGGCCGGGCAGTCTCATGTTCCAGAGACTCAGGCCCCGCGCTGTTCGCACCGGCTCGGATCCGGCATGGTGCGCCGCCATGACGAGGTCCCAACTGCCCAGTTCCAGATAGAGATCCTTGAACCTGGCCACCGCCGCGCGCGTGGACTTCTCAGGATCGTAACGCTCGTCGACCTCGTCGCTTAGGGCCAGGCCGTAACGGTCCGCGTCTTCCAAAGACAGTTGCCACAAACCCGCCCTGCCGTCCCCGGAGCGCGCCCGGGGGTCGAAGCCGCTTTCGACCATGGCGACGTAGACCAGGTCGTCCGGCAGACCGGACCTGGAAAGAATCGACTGGATCATGGCCCGGTACCGGTTCGTCCGGGTCAGCCACCCGGCGAAAATCCCGGAAGCATCGTTCCGCAGGACATGAATCGCCCTTTTCACCCGGTCATCATAGCTTATGGGAACGTCGAACCGGCCGAAATCGGGCCATGG
>JAPOOT010000395.1 GCA_026713285.1 Gemmatimonadota bacterium
CTTCCTCGAAGACCGCACTCTTTCCGTCTTCGGCCAGGGGTATTTCCTTCACAATCTGCCCATTCCTGTAGACCAATACCTTCTCGAGCGGGACGATGCTGTGCATTTCGCCGGCGAGCGAGATCACGCCGCCCTCTTCAGTAAGATGGATGGTCTCGCCGGGTCCCATGCCGTTGATGGTAAACCCCAGGAGCGGTCCGTTGGTGGCGAAAGTCCGTCCGGCCTTCAGTCCCGCCAGCCATGCGTCCCAGGACAGGGGCTCGCCGCCCAGGTGGACATAGGACCGGACCTGTCCCACGATGGCGGTCCGGTACATGCTGCTGATCGAATCCTCACCGCCGGTCAGGACGATGTTGAAGTCGTTGTTGAGCAAATGGTGCCATACGCCGAGGACGGCATGCCCGGCCCCGGAGATCTCGAGGGCTTCCACGGTTCCCAGTGCCGCGTCGACGGGAAAAGCCTTGGCGCCGCCCAGCGTCGGGTTGTCTCCCCCCAGCGGATCCTCATCGCCGAAAAAGGGATGGACGTATCCGCGGAAGGCGCCCTGTTCTCCGGCCAGCCGCAACATGTCCGTGTTCGATGGGTAGAGGCTGTGAATTGCGGTTCCTTCGTAGCCGGACGCAAAGGGCGACAGCAGAAAGTCCGAAAGGTCAATAAAGTATACGTGCCCGTAAAAGGCCGGCCGGTATTCCTCGCCCACGTGCAGGATGCGGTCCGGCGTGGACAGGGCGTCCGGCCTGCCCGTGAAGAACTGGTAGTCCAGCACGCGGTTGTCCTTGTTTGCCACGAGTTCGTTGACCACGGCCTGGTCTTCCGCGTCCGACATGTGCATCAGGTTCTCCAGGGTGTTATGCAGGTCGCCTGCGTAGTTCATATGCACGTGGGTGCTGCCGCTGTACCAGCCCCTGGAGGGCATGTCCACGATGCGTGAGAGCGTAAGGGCAACGGCGGTGGTCTTGCCTTCCTCGATCTCTACCGTCGTGCTCACGGGATGATATTCAAAGCCCCGCATGGCTTCCACCGTCAAGGGTCCGGACGGAACATCGAGGACGAACGAACCGGCGCCATGAAAGAAATGCTCGCGGAGACGGCCGACGCGGTGGTAAGCGCCCTCCGGGGCATAGGATTTCCCGTCGTCGGCTTTTACATAGACACGGGCCGCGATCGGCTTTCCCGTTTCACCGTCCAGCACGGTGACCGCAGCGCGACCGTGAGAACCGCGCCAGCGCTTTTCGTTGATCTTGACGTCAGTCAGTCTGCCTCCGACGGTTTCCATGACCCGCATCACGGGCAAACCAGGCTGATTCGAGATAAAGGCGATTTTGGAACCGTCCGGCGACCAGCGGGGGTAGAAGTCGTCCCATTCGCCGAAGGTGATTTTATATGGGTGCCCCCCGTCTGCCGGCAGGAGGTAGAGTTTCGTGTACTGGCCGCCGCGGTGGGAGGCATAGACAAAGCGTGAGCCGTCCGGAGACCAGTGCGGACGCGTCCTGTACAGGGTCTGTTCTTCGTGGACGATCCGGGCTTTGTCGATACCGTCCGGTTCGACCGGCATGCGCCATACGGCACCCGATCCAAGTGGGATGCCCCGGTTGCTGACGAACATGAGTTCCTTGCCGTCGGGCGACCAGTGCGGTTCGATGTGCAGGTCGTACGCGCCGAAATACAGGCGGCGCTTACCGTAGTCATTGTCCCGGGTCAGCTGAATCGGATCTCCGGAGGCGAGGCCGTCTTTCATGTCCTGAACGAAGATGTTGAAATAGCCGCCGGGTTCTGTGGACACGTAGGCCAGCCTGGAGCCATCGGGCGACCACGCAGGGTCGAGATACAGGTGATCTCCGGAAGTCAGCGGCGTGGATGCTCCCGTTTCCACGTCCAGGACCATGAGATCGATCGTCCGGTTGTCGGTTTCAGCCGTGTATACGATCCACCTGCCGTCGGGCGACCAGGCCGGCGAGGAATCGTAGGTTTCGTTGTCGGTGAGTTCGTATGCGATGTTTTCGCCCAGCCCGATACGCCATATGGAACCGTGCAGGCCAAAGGCCAGTTCGTTTCCTTCGGGCGACCACGCCGGCCGCCGGGGCGTAGTCGTAGAGGGCGGCGGCAGGTAGAAGTTGTGCATGTAATTGCCGCCGGTCCGTGCGGCCTGGTACGCCGTGGGAGGGGGTTGCTGGGACAATGTGCGGTCTGTCGCCGCCAGGCAGCAGAAGGCCAGCACCAGTCGCAGGGAACCGGGTAATCTCGTCATCATGTCTCTCCGCGGTTATGTAGATGGCTTTCGATTCAAGTCCGCTCTTATGGGATGGGCAGCGAGCGGTGGTATGTTTAGGTTTTCGTACGCGAACCGCGTATCCACGTGGGACTTCCGGGCGGGATCTACGCCACGAATCAGTTCCGTTCCAACGCTTTTTCGACTTCGGAATCCCAGGTGCCGTCCACGCGTATCCCATATTCGGCTACGCCCCCAGTCGCCCGTGGTCCGGTGATATAGGGCCGGTAGTCGCGGCCGTCCTCAATGAGACGGTCCGGCGCGTAGTCCGCGCGGAGGAAGTGGAAGGCGATGCCGGCCCGAGCCTTATTCGTACTGTTTTGACCCGTGCAGTGCGCGGTGCCATAGCAGAAGAACAGCGCGCCGCCTGCCTTTAACTCGATGGTATCCGCCCGTTCTTCCGGCGGGTAGCAGCGTATGTGGTGGTCGCTGTACTGGTCCCGGCTATGCTCGTAGGCTGTCCGGTAGCTGTCCGGGATCACCTGCATGGTGCCGTTTTCGACGTTCGCGTCGTGCACGGCAATCCAGACGGCCGTTCCCATAAGGGGATCGCTGATCTTGAAATAGGCGTTGTCCTGGTGCCAGTGGGTACCCACGCCGTCTCCGCCCGGTTTGAGGAAGACCTGGTCCAGTTGGAGGATATAGGGGTCTCCGATCAACTGGGAGATGGCGGCGACCACATCGGGTTGGAATGGAAGGGCCCTGAACAGGTCGCTGTGGCTGTACATCGGGCAGAGTTGCAGATTGCGCCGCGTCGTGGACTTTGTCTCTCCATCGCCCTCCGTGGCCACGTTGCGCAAGGCGCCTTCTTCCATGAGACGATCGATTTCGGCCTGTAGCGCCCGGGTATCCTGGTCGGAGAAGAAACCGGGTTTAGCCACGTAACCATGAGATTTGAAATGGTCGACTTCTTCGTTTTTCAATACCATCTTCCTTCGTCCTTTGCCCGGTCCGGCCGGCCGGAATGCCCCGGTTAATCCTGCACAAGGTCCGGCGTGGACCTGTTCATGCGCAGAGCCGGCCCGCGGTGACGGTCCGGCTCTACGCGGTGCCGTCGTGTCAGAAGCTCATGCGGGCCAGCAGGCCGATTCTGTGATCGGACGCGCTGCCATGCCGATCGAGTCGCATACCGGAGAGTTCCAGGGATGCGCCGCCGGTGAGAGAACCTGACTGGGCGAGTCTGGCGCCCAGCCGCATCTGCCGCCGGTCGTCTCCGAGAAGATACATTTCGCCGAAAGGCGTCATTAACATGCCGATAGACGGATACGCGAGCCCGTAACCGACCTCGGCCTTGAACGCACGGGTGTTGTCCCGGCCGTTCACGGATGTACCCGCAAGCGGTCTGTCACGCCACATCATGCCCGAGTCTCTCGTACCGGCGCCAATGCGTGGCGCGACGGACATGGATAGACCGGTCCCGCCCGCACCGGGATTGAGGTAGGCGGCAACGGAGAACCCGTTTTCGCTGTATCCATCGGCGGTGTGCACCGCCAGGAACCTGCCCTGCGCGTTTACGCCCACCCGGCCGCCTGACAGGCGCAAGCCTCCCGAGACCTCCAGGCCCTGGCCCGTCTGGCCGGTGCCGCCGTCATAACGTCCGGCAACCTGGGCATAGGGCGTGATCGTGGTTCCGCCGGCAAGCGTCGACGTACGTGACCCTTCCAGGCCGATCCGGACCCGCTGCACGTCGCTTTCGATGTCGCTCAACGACGGGGATTCGCTGTCGGCGGTCGAAAGACGCAGCAGGCCGGCGTCCCCGATTACATCGAGACCCGTGCCGCCCGTCCCCGCCACCCGCATGCGCGTGCCCACCATGGCCATGCGCATGGTGAGATCGCTCGCAGCATCCTCCACATCGACTTCGCCGGTGCCGAGTCCCACGATCGACCACACTTCAGTCAAACCGGTGCTGCATTTCCAGCGCAGGTACGGCAGCACGGAGGTAAGACGGGATTCCAGGCTGCCGCTCGCGACCGTAACGTCGTAATCGGACTGTCCTGTCGCGTGGGAAAGGGCGATACCTGCCAACCAGTTGCGCTCCGTGGCCACATCAAAACCGACGTAAGCCGTCTTCATGTCGCCATCGTAGCTGGTATTTACGTCGGGTTCGCCCTGGAAGTTCTGCAAATCGCCGGCGCCCCAGACAGACCATCGGAGACCTCCGTTGGCCGTGCCATCCTCCGGCGCGTACGAGAAGGAACTCGTGCTCAACAGGTATCCGCTGTTAACGTACCGCCGGTTTTCGCCGTCGTTCAACAGTGCCAGGCGTTTCGCCGAAACCTGGCGTCCGTGGCCGGTAAGTCTGGCCAGGGCCGCCACACTGGACGCGAATCCGTCTATCCTGCGACCTCCCACGGTGAATCCCCGTCCGCCCGTTCCATCGGAGAAGCGGCCGCCGATCGTTGAGGAGACGCTGGATAACATGTTCCGGCCCATGGCGCTCAGGATGTTCTCGTAGACCATCCGCTCCGCCGCAATGGCCGTAACCGTCACGCCGACAGTAAGGCTGGCCTCGCCGGCCGCGTTCCGGGCGGTGACCGTCACCGTGGCGGAACCCTTGCGAACGCCCGTTACGGTCAGCGTGGCCGCCGACATAACGGCCGTTGCCACGCTGTTATCGGATGTGGACGCGGATAGACTCGGATCTGTGCCGCTGAACAGCGCGCCCGCGTCGATTGTCCCGCTTTCACCCGCCTCCAGTGATACCGAAGGCGGACTGCCCACGATTGCCGGGGCATCGTAGGAGTCGGTTATCGTGACCGTCGCGGAATCCAGGTCCTGCCCATCGTAACGCGCCGTGACGATGATCGTCTCTCCCCCGGACTCGTACACGTCGTCGCTGATGACCGTGATGGAAAGCTCGGAAGAACCTGCCGCGGCTTCGCCTGGAATCGTAATGCTCAGGTCGCCGCGGACGCTGTAGTCATCGCTGCCGGCCGTACCGGATAGCGCAAGCGGGATTACTGTCGTGATCGGTATGGCCCCGCTCGTCTGCGTCGCCGTCACGCGCACGGTCTGCGTACCGCCGTCTTCGGACACGGCCTCGGGGGTAACAGAAAGCGTAATCTCCGGGACGTAGCCGGTCAGGTCGAAGTAGAATCCTGATCCGATTACGAGTTCCATCCCGTCGACCATGACGGTTTCCGAGTAACTCACCTTGGGCGAGCCCGTTTCTTCGTCGCCGTCCACAGCCGGGTTGTCGAAGTAATACTCTACAAAACCTCCCCCGGCCTGCGCTGCCGCGATAAGCTCACGAGTGTAATAGACCCCATTCAGGTCCTGGTCGTCGAAAATGTTCAATTCCTCGAACGACGGGTTGGCGCCGTGGAAAACGAGCAGGCCGTCTGATTGCAGGAAAAAAAGGTAGATCTCTCCCAGCCGCCAGTTACCGTCCTCGACCCGGAAGGCCTCGACGACGTCACCGTGATGATCGAATCCCAACTCGTCGATGGCGCCTTTGTAGGCTGCCTTGGCCGCCTGGACAAATGACCTGAGGCTTACCCGGTCCATCACCTCCTCCGCGGTTACGTCTCCAACAGGAAGAGGAGGTACGAGAACGTCCAGCACCGAAATCGTCGCGGTTCCGACTTCCAGGCCTTCATAGCTGGCCTTGACCACGATGGTCTCGCCACCCGGCTCGTCCACACCGTCGTTCGCTACGACAAAAACCAGCTCCGTCGTTCCCACCGTGCTTTCAGCGGGTATGAGGATGTGCATGTCCCCTGTTACGGTGTAATCATCGCCGGAAGCGGTGCCGGACAGGGTCAGCGGCAATCTTGCCGATACCGGCAATGGATCTCCGGTATTTGTGGCGGTGATCGTCACGGTCTGGGGACCGCCGCCTTCAGAGATTGACGAGGGCTCCGCTGCCAGCGTGATCGAATCAGCGACGTCGGACACATCGAAGTATATCCCGGCGCCGAAGATGACGCGCCGGCCGGTTGCTCTCGTTTCAAACGAATGTATGTAGCTTAACTTGGGCGTACCGGTTTCCTCGTCTCCCGGTACCGATGGATCATCGTACTGGTATTCCACAAAGCCTGAACCGGACTCCTTGGCCACTTTAATGAATTCCTGTACGAACTTAACGCCGTTGATGTCCTCCAGATGCGACTGGTTCCGCGCTTCCTGCGTCCGGTCGGCTCCGTGAAAGATCACGTATCCATCGTCGTTCAGGATAAACAGGTAGATGGCTCCGTGCCGCCAGTGGCCGTCCTCGATTCTGAAGACGTCCAGGATGTCGCTGTAGCGATGGGTCCCATGTTCACGCAGTGCGTCTACATAACCTCTGACGGCCCCGATGACAAAGGCCTGCAGGGATGCACGGTCCATAACGTCGGCCGCGGTCACCTCGGGCTCCGCTATGAGCGATGCATCGACCATTGGAAGTTCAACATGGGATAAATCCTGATAGAACCCGCCGACAAGTACGACCCTGTTGTTGTACACGCTGCCGAAAAAACTCGTGGCATAGGCCATCTTTACGGGATCGTCCTCGTCGTCTCCGGGGTCGTCCCAATGGTATTCGACGTGGCCGCCATCCATCAACCCCGCCTCGATGAGCGCTCTTACCACTGCTTCTCCTCGATCGTCCTGGAGATTGAACAGATTTTTGCCGACCGCTTCATCGTCGTCCCCGTGAAACAACACGGTGCCATCCAGGCTCAAGAGCATTAGAAACACGTTTTCGTGCTTCCAGTCTCCCTCCATCCTGGTGCTGTCGAGAAACGGCGCCAGCGGGTCACCTTCCGCGAATATCCCTTCGATATGGGCCTTCGCGCCTTCCACGAAGGTCTCGAGCGTTTCGCGGTCTGTAACCTGGTCAGCCGTAATCGGCGCGTCCTGGGCAAGAACGGGTTTCGCCCCTGAAAACAAACCAATGAGTCCTGTCATTACCCCTAATACCAGAATAGATGCCATCGATCTATCAGCGATAGAGGAAATCATGATTTGCGTCTCCCTTAGTTGGATGGGTTTCATCACGCGACTGTGGCACAGTCGTGTTCAGGGCAGTTAATGGGAAAAGCCGGTGTGAAGGTGTTAAAGGGTTAGTAAATCCAAAAATACATATACGCATTCTTGCCAAAAAAAACATTTAAAAACGGTACTTAATCCCACGAATCAAGGTACTCCTTCTGATCCGAAGTCATCGTGTCACAGGACAGGCCCATGCTTTCGAGTTTCATGCCCGCGATATCCCTGTCAATTTCTTCGGGAAGCATGTGAATACCCGGGGTCAGATCCTCGTGGCGCTTTACCAGGAACTCGGCGGCAAGCGCCTGGTTGGCAAAGGAAAGGTCCATCACGGCCGCCGGATGTCCCTCGCCCGCAACGAGATTGACCAGGCGTCCTTCTCCGAGGACGTGCAGTTTCCGATTGTTTTCGAGCGTGTACTCCTCGACAAAAGGCCTTGCGGGACGTCGTGCCACCGCCAACTCGTCAAGCGCTTCCAGGTCGATCTCCACGTCGAAATGACCGGCGTTGGCCAGCACCGCGCCATCTTTCATGTTGGCCAGGTGGTCTCGGTTCACAACGCTGCGATTACCCGTCACGGTGATGAACAGGTCGCCCACTACGGCTGCCTCTTCCATCGGCATGACGCGGTATCCCTCCATGGCCGCTTCCAACGCCGGAACGGGATCCACTTCGGTAATGACAACATGCCCACCCAGGCCCCGCGCCCGCGAAGCCACGCCGCGGCCGCACCAGCCGTACCCGCACACCACAACGGTTTTGCCTGCAATCAGAAGGTTTGTTGCCCGTATGACACCGTCCAGCGCGCTCTGTCCCGTTCCAAACCGGTTGTCGAACAGGTGCTTGGTTCTTGAGTCGTTGACCGCAATCACCGGAAAGGTCAACGCACCTTCACGCGTCATGCTTCGCAATCGGCTTATTCCCGTAGTGGTCTCTTCCGTTCCTCCAATAACCCGATCAAGGTGTTGCCGGTGATTACGGTGTGCGGTCGTGACCAGGTCCGCCCCATCGTCGAGCAGTATATCCGGTTTCGCCTCCAACACGGCGTGCAGATGTCTTCTGAAGGTGTCGGTGTCTTCACCTTTTATTGCGAAAACTGGAATCTCGTGGTGCACGACCAGACTGGCCGCCACGTCGTCCTGGGTGCTCAGGGGATTGGATGCGCATACGATCGGTTCCGCTCCACCCGCCTTTATCGCGGTGACCAGATTCGCCGTCTTGGTCGATATGTGCAGGCAAACGCCGATACGCAGGCCTTCGAAAGGCTTCTCATGACAAAAACGGTCTTTAATGGACTGCAACACCGGCATCTGCCGGGCATCCCACTCCATGCGCGTGGCGCCGGCTTCAGCGAGATTCGGATCGCGGATAACAGGTTTCATGTTTTAGTTCCGTAATGGGTTGGTCTGCAATCACCGTCGCACTCAACCGCACCCACAAATCGTGAAGTCGAGCGTATGGAACAGCGTTGCAACGGTTTAGGGATTATATGGCTTCTGTTTTAAAACACGTCAAGGCATATGCGGCGGCCTGTAACGCTGGACCAGTTCCACTCGGTGAATCAGAGATGCGCGCGCTTGATTGAATACCTTATATGATCTTGACATCCCCGGGCCGCGACGACTAACATGGTGGGGCAAATGCTCAGGTTAAATTACTGATTTTCCGGGTCTTACACTGACCGTTCTTCCAGCCCTCCGATAGTTCGGACACCCCATGCTCGACCTCTCCAGAAAACGCATCAACCGCACCATCCTAACCCTTGCGTGGCCGGCCATTCTGGAAAACCTGATGCACACGTCGGTGTATATCGTCGACAGCATCTTCATCGGTTCCCTGGGCACGCTGGCTTTCGCCGCCGTCGGCCAGAGTTCCATGATCCTCTTCACCGTGGTTTTCGTGTTCTACGGAGTCGGGGTGGCCACGGGCGCCGTCGTGGCGAGGAACCTGGGCCGCAACGACAAGAAGACCGCCGCCGAAGCCGCCGGGCAGGGGATCATTCTGGGCACGACCATCGGGCTCATGGTGGCATCGCTGGGGTTGATGTTCGGCGAGGACCTCATGGTGTTTCTGGGGACCGAGCCCGACGTCGTTGCGCGGGCCCAGGAGTACATGCCCATCGTCTTCGCCTTCAGCGTGCTGAGGCTGTTCATCTACACCAGCAGCGGGATCCTGCGGGCGGCCGGCGACACCAAGACGCCCATGTGGATCACGGGCATCATGAACGTGTACAACATCTTCGCCGATTGGGTGCTGATCTTCGGAATCGGACCCTTCCCGGAAATGGGCATAACCGGCGCGGCCCTGGCTACGGGTACGGCCTACGCGCTGGGCGCCGCTTTGCTGGTATTCAAGCTGTTTCGCCGTCACGCGAATTTCAGGCTGCAGGGCAGCGATCTGGGGCGGATCAGACCGGATCTAATGCGGACCATCTTTCGGATCGCGGTACCGAATCTCGGAGAACAGATGGTCATGCAAAGCGCCTATTTCTCGTTCATGTGGATCGTGACCAGCCTGGGCACGACGGCCCTGACCGCGCATTTCATGACCATTCGGGTGGAGATGGTGTCCTTCATGCCCGTATTCGGGCTTTCCATGGCCGTGGCCACCGTGGTCGGGCAGAGCCTGGGGGCGGAACGCCCGGAGATCGCGGAGCTCGCCGTAAAGAAAGCCGCTCGAATCGGCCTGCTCGCCATGAGTGCGCTCGGTCTCGTCTTCGTCGCCGTACCCGGCCTGCTCGTAGGTATCTACAGTCCGTCGCCGGAAGTGTATGAACTGGCGGTGCTCTGCGTGCGTATCGCCGCCCTCGAATTGCCGACATCGGCCCTGCTGATGATCTATACCGGCGCCATGCGAGGCGCGGGTGACACCGTGAGCCCCATGCTGATTAGCATCTTCGGGGCGATTTTCCTGCGGATCGGCATGATGTACGTGTTGGTGATCGAACTGGGATTGGGATTGCCGGGGGTATGGTACGGTACGGCGCTGGACTGGGGTATCCGCCTGGTGATCGCCTGGTTCCTTTTCCGAAGGGGACGCTGGAAAAGGATCGCGATCTAGTGGGCGGATTCCTGCCCGTATACGGTTTGACAGCGAGCAAGCGGGCGACTACCATTAGTTGCCCGATTGCCTGTCAACGCATGGCGTTTCCGGGAGATTCGTATAAAATGAGAGTCGTATTACAGCGCGTCTCGAGCGCTTCGGTCACGATCGATGGCGCCGTAACCGGAGAAATCGGTCCCGGTCTCGTGCTGCTCCTCGGCATTGCCAGGGACGATGCGCCGGAGGACGTGGAGTACGTCGTAAGCAAGTGTGTCGGACTCAGGATCTTCGGAGACGATCAGGGAAAGATGAATCGGTCTCTGTTAGACGCGGGGGGCGAGGTACTGGCGATTTCGCAGTTCACTTTGTTCGGTGATACCCGCAAGGGTCGCAGGCCCGGTTTCGATGGCGCCGCGCCTCCGGAACACGCCGAACCGCTGTATGAACTGGCCATTGAACGCCTCAGGGAACATGGCCTACGGGTCGCTACCGGCCGTTTCGGCGCATACATGGAAGTGTCGCTGGTCAACGACGGACCCGTGACCCTAACTGTCGAGTCCCGCCGATGAAGGATATCGTCCTGGCCTCCTCCTCTCCCCGGCGGTCCGACCTGCTCAGGCAGATCGGGATGGCCTTCGAAGTGGTGCCGCCGGATGTCGACGAATCCCGGTTTCCCTTTGGCGACGACCCTCCCGGCACGGTGGAAAGACTTGCCCTGGAGAAGGCCCGCAGCGCGGCCCGCAGGGTCGACGCCCGTGGCCGCCTGGTGCTTGGTGCGGACACGGTGGTCCTGTTCGAAGACCAGGTGCTCGGAAAACCGGTGGACGCGGATGATGCGTTCAGCATGCTGGGCAGACTGACCGGCCGCACCCATCGGGTCCTGACGGGGTTTGCCCTGCTGCAGCCCGAAACGGGGTGCTCCGTGACGGCGCACGAGTGGACGACCGTCTACATGCGTGACTGCACCGACCAGGAGATCCGGGCATACGTGGATACCGGCGAGCCCCTGGACAAAGCGGGTTCCTATGGAGCCCATGCACTGGGCGCCGGACTGATTACCCGGGTCGAAGGCTGTTTCTACAACGTGATCGGCCTTCCTCTGGCCCGGTTGCTGATTGCGCTTGAATCCTTCGACGGCGCCGCGGCCGGCCGAAGGACGGAATAACCTCGCCCATGGCCGATTTCCGTGGACATGTATGGGGAGGCCTGGTGGCCACGCTCCTTTCCCTGGCGCTCTGTGTCGCCGGACTGTGGTGGACGGAACTTCTCGGTCCCTACCTGACCCTGGAAGTCTGGCCCAGGGTGCTTCTGCTGCTCTCGATCGGGTTGTTGTCGGCCTGTTTCCCGGACGTGGATACCGAGAGCAAATCGCAGCGGCTGTTCTACCGCCTGTTGATTCTGCTCGATATCTGGTTTATCTTGATCGGGGACTACCGGACAGCGGCCCTGCTGGGTCTCGGCGCCATGCTTCCGCTGCTCGGCAAGCACAGGGGGTGGACCCATACCTGGCTGGCCATGTTGCTGGTGCCCGCGCTGTTCCTGCTCGTCCCCATGTATCTGAAAGGAAAGGTTGAATCCTTTCCGATCGTCTGCTACGTTGTATCGGTTTCGGCCTATGCCAGCCACCTGGTGCTCGACGGATATATAGCACAAACGGGCAGGCGTATCCGCCGCCTGCTCGGAGCAAACTGAGCCGCGATTGAAGTCATCCTGGAGGAATCATGAAAAGCGCACTGGAAATCGCCATGGAAAAGACCGCCGGCGCACAGGAAGGCGGCAAGTTGACGGACGAGCAACGTACCGGGATCGCCGACCTGGAAAAGGAATACCAGGCCAAGATCGCGGAACAGGAGATCATGAACGAATCGAAAATCAAGGCGTTGGCGGTCCAGACGCAGGGTCCCGAGTTTCAGGAGCAGGTACACGCCCTGCGGGAACAGTTGGTCCAGGAGCGGGAACGTCTGGAAGAGGAAAAGAAGGCGAAGATACAGGCGGTCCGCGACCAGGCCTCCTAGGTTTCCCCTCCCGGAACCGGGTGTTCTACGCACGCAACATGCGCATCGGAGAATATGACATGGCAAAGAAGCGTTTGCGCATCGCCCTGATCGGATGCGGAGGCAATATGCGGGGCGCCCACGTGCCGCGCATCCAGGCCGACGGCGGCGTCGAGCTTGCCGCGGTCGCGGATACTTCGGAAGAAGCCGCCCTGGCATTGACGGACAGTTGGGGCAGTCCGGTGCCCTGCTACGCCGATTACCGGGAGATGATCCAGGATCAGAAACTCGACGCGGTGATGGTCAGTTCGCCTCACGCCTTGCACTACGAGCAGGTGGACTACGCCCTGGATCAGAATCTGCACGCCCTCGTCGAGAAGCCGCTCACCATTTCATCGCGGCATACGCGCGGGCTGATCAAGAAAGCGAAGCAAGAGAACCGGATTCTCATGGTCAGCTACCAGCGCAATTTCATGGCGCCGCATGTCTACGCACGGGAGTTGATTCGAAAGGGCACGATCGGCGAAGTGCGCGGCGTCGTGGCCTACGTCACGCAGAACTGGGGCGGTACCCGCGGATGGAGACTGGACCCGGCCCTGTCCGGCGGCGGCATGTTTCTCGATACGGGCAGTCATCTCGTGGCTTCCACGCTGTGGATTACGGATCTCAAACCCCTTGAGGTGAGCGCTTTCCTGGATCTGGCGGGCAGGGACGTGGATATCAACATGGTCGTGGCCGTTCGGTTCGAGGGCGGCGCGTACGGCACGCTGAACACCTTTGGAAACGCTTCCCGTCATGACGAACGCATCGCGATCCATGGCAGCGAAGGCAGCCTGGTTTTCCACCTGCACCAGTGGCGCGTCAAATCGGTTCTCTTGAACGACCAGCCCCTGGGCATTCCCAAAAGGATCCGGGAGGATACGCCGGACGCGGCGTTCTTTCGCATGATTCGAAACGGCGGCAAGGGATATGAACTCCCGCACTTCGCACTCGCCGTGTCCCAGGTCAGCGAGGCGGCATACCGTTCGGTGGAGGAAGGAAAGCCCGTCCAGGTCGCGGGACGGACCGCCTGAGCAACGGAACCAGGAGAATCCCATGAGCGAAAAGGGACGGTTGGCCGGCAAGAAGGCGGTCGTCACCGGAGCGGGACGCGGCATCGGCCAGGCCATCGCGCTGCGACTCGCACAGGAAGGCGCCCATGTCGCCGCCGTGGACATCGACCGCGACAGCGCGGAAGCGACGGCCGGCCTGATCCGGGACGGCGGAAGCGCCGCCGCGGCGTTGACGGTTGACCTGGTCCGCGTCGACCTCATCGAACCCATGATCGAAGAAGCCGTATCGACGTTGGGCAGGCTGGACATCCTGGTCAACAACGCGGGAAGGGTGGAGATCAAACCGTTTCTCGACGTAACCGAAACGGAATGGGACCAGATCATGGATCTCAATCTGAAAGGGACGTACTTCTGCATGCAGGCGGGAGCCCGCAGGATGATCCGGCAGGGAGACGGCGGTCGCATCATCAACATGTCCTCCATTTCGGGCAGGCACGGCCGGGCCGATTCGAGCGCGTACGCCGCCAGCAAGATGGGGATCATCAGCATCACGCAATCCGCCGCGCTTGCCTTCGCGGATCACGGGATCCTGGTCAACGCGCTGTGCCCGGGCGTCGTGGCCACGCCCATGTGGGACCACATCGACGAGGACCGTGCCCGCCTGTTCGGCTACGAGCGGGGAACGGCCCGTGCGCGGCTCGTGGAGAAGATTCCCCTCAAACGAGTCGCTCAGACCGAGGAGATCGCCGCCGCGGCCGTCTTCATCGCTTCCGATGAAAACACGCTGATTACCGGCCAGGCGATCAATGTAGACGGCGGCATGGAAATGAATTGAATCCACGGGTGGCGCGTTCGAGCAACCCCCGTCGCGGCCGTTCGGGATTGACCTTGACAGTGCTGAGCGTCCGCCGTATACTCGATAGGTTCCAGATCTAAAGACTGATCCCACCACATCGTACTGGCCAGGCACAGGAAAGACACCATCAATGGATCCAATAAGACGCGAGAGACTCTCCAAGCTCCTTTCCCTGATACTCCGGCATAAACCCGAAAGATTCTCCATATCCCTCGATGAAAGGGGATTCGCGCTGATCGACGACATCGTCGAGGCCATCCAGGAGAAGTTCGATCATCTGTCGACGGATGAAATCCTTGAGATCGCCGACGGCGCCGAGAAGAGAAGGTTCGAAGTGGAAGGGGACCGCATACGGGCGCGGTACGGACACAGTTTTCCCATCGACCTGGGGCTGCCTCCCGCGGACCCGCCCGAGTTTCTCTACTACGCGACGGTACCCGCGCGGGCCTCGGTCATTACCAATGGCGGCCTGTCCCCGAGCGACCGCCAGTATGTCCATCTTTCCCTGTCCGAAGAAATCGCGACGCAGGTAGCCATGAACCAGACGGATTCGCCGGTTGTTTTCCGCATCAACGCCCGCCAGGCCACCGAGGCCGGCGTAGATTTCTACGATCGCTCGCCGGTCATCCTGACGACGGGCGTGCCCTCGGAGTTTATCGACGTGCTGAAGGAAGCGGCGCCTCCTCCCGCCGTCTTCGGCCGCCGCAGGCGGAAGGCTCCTCCGCGCAGATAGCATGCGCCGCCTCGTCCTCCCCTTACTGGGCCTGCTGCTCGCGATCAGCCTGCTGTTGTTCGACCTGACCATCCTGTGGTCGGGCCGCACCGCCATACGTCCCGTGATGCAGAAAGGCGTCGCCCTGGGGGTTTTCAAAGCCTCGAAGGGCATGTCCTACTACCAGTCCTCCCTGGAAGACATCGCGGCCCTGGGCGCATCCCACCTTTCCGTACCTGTATTCATCCTGCAGGATTCCGTACATTCCGTCACCCATTTCTCCCGCCCGTCGGACGGCGCCACGCGGGAACAGTACGAACGCGTCGTCCGGGAAGTCATCGACTACGCCCACCGGATGGGCTTGAAGGTCCTGCTCACGCCCATCGTCAACCTGGATCGCCCCGGCAAGAATGAATGGCGCGGCACCATAGCCCCGCGAGACGTGGACGCATGGTTTGAGAGTTACCGCGGTCAGATCCGTCATTACGCCTTGCTGGCCGCGGAAATGGACGTTGAGTATCTGAGCGTGGGTACCGAACTCGTATCGACCGAAAGGTACACCGGGCATTGGCGGGAAATCATCGCCGAGGTACGCGGGATCTATCCGGGACAACTCACCTATTCGGCGAACTGGGACCGGATCGACCAGGTCGCCTTCTGGGACGAACTTGATTTCCTGGGCATTTCGGCGTACTATGAGTTAACGGATTCGGAGGACCCCACCGTGGAAGAACTGGTTTCCGGGTGGAGGCCGGTCAAGGATCGGTTGCTGCGTTGGCAGGCCCGATGGAATAAACCTCTGTTGTTTGCAGAAATAGGTTACATGAGCCAGTCCGGGGTCGCCGGCCATCCCTGGAACTATGTGACGGAGGCGCCCATCGACCTGGAGGCACAGCGGATATGCTACGAGGCGCTGCGGCTGGCCTGGGAAGGGGAGGGACGGTTTGCCGGCCTGTACCTGTGGATATGGGAACCGGACAAACGGGGTGAATTGGACCGGGGTTACAATTTCGCGGGGAAGCCCGCGGAAACCGTCGTGCGCGACTGGTACCACAGCCTGCCGGACAATGCCAACGTCCTCGATTACGCCGTCAACGGCATGGAAAGGTTTCTGCGTTCCCTGCGAACGGGACTGTGAGGAAACCGGCGGTTTCTAAGCCGACTGGACGATTTCTACCCGTGTTGATGGTTTCTTTCGATTCGAACTGCTAATTGATCTGCGGACAGGAACACTTGCCTTGGTCGACGGAGGTAGTACAGCATGAACAGCGTCTTCATATACTGGGACAATTCGAATATCTTCCATGAGGCACAACGGTTGGCGGAAGAACGAGGTGAAGGTACCAATGCCCGCTATCGCGTACGTATCAATTTCGACAATATGATGCGACTGGCACATGCGGACCGACACCTACAGAAAGCGCTCGCCGTGGGTTCCGTCCCGCCAGAAATGCGGCAGTTATGGAACAGGATGGAGAACAGGGGGGTGGAAGTTCACCTGTTCGACCGGGGCAGCGCCGTTCGTAGCGAACAGGAAATGCCCGACCGAGTCTTGCAATTGCGCATGCTGGAAGACGCATTGGATCACAACGGCGATCCGGGTACCGTGGTGTTGTTGACGGGCGATGGAGCGGGGTACTTGGAAGGTGCGGGTTTCCACAGTACGTTGGAGCGTATGCACAGGCGCGGTTGGCGCGTGGAGATCCTTTCCTGGGCGCATTCATGCAACCTGCGCATGCGCCGATGGGCGCAAGAGAACGGCGTATTCGTAGCGTTGGACGATTTCTACGGGGCTATTACCTTCCTGGAACCATCCAAGCCCGGGACAGAACTTGCTTCGGCGCGGGACTCCGAGCCGCTGGACCTGTCTCGGAGGTCTGTGACGTGATTGGGAATGTGGCTGGCCTAGGCCAGTATCGAGTCCGATCAACCGGTGTGATCTGTTAAAAAACGTTCTGTTTTAAGAAACACAGGCTCGTAATTCGTATACATCGTTTCACGAAAGGAGGTGATAGAGTGGCTAGAAAGCAAAATAGCGGGAATCAGCGCGCCAACGCCAAGAACCCCAACAACCCGGCAAACAAAGCTGCCAGGGACAACCGCGCCAATCAGATGAACACCACGCATAGTTCCTCCCACCAGGGCGGAAGTAAGAAGGAGGGAAAGAAGTAGGCTTCGGAGGGTGCTACGCACGTCGCGCGTGGTGGGTATTGCGTGTGACACCGGAGGAATTCGCCTTCAGTCGCAGGTTTTTAACATCGACGCGAGTTCCATGAAATCGGCCACGGCCGGCTTGAGCAGCATATGCGTCATCTGCCGAGAACCTGAGATGACGGGCGAAACCACCCTGTCCGCACCGGCGCGGGTCAACCTGGGGATGACGGACTCCTCGTTGGCCCGGGCCACGATGTAGATCTCCTCGTTCAGGTCCCGCGCCGTAAGGGTGATGTACAGGTTCTCCGGGTCGGAGGACACGGCGCATACGATGCCACTGGCCCGCTCGATCCCCGCCGACTTCAACACATCCTCGTTGGTGGCGTCGCCCTTCAACACGAGATACCCATCCGATTCGAAAGGTTCCGCCCTGTCTTCGGTCTCGATGAGCACGCAGTCCAGCCCGCGGTCGGTGATTTCCTGTCCGATTCTCCTGTCGACGCGGCCTGCGCCGCAGACGATGTAGTGGTCTTTGAGATCCAGAAGATCCTTCATGAGACGCCGTTTCCCCAGCGATGATACGATTTCGAGCGATACGACCGACTGTACGGCGACGGACAGTGCGTATCCGAGCGTTCCCACGCCCACGACGATCAGCAGCGTGCCGAAGTAGCGGCCATGCTCGGTCAGGTTCGCCGGTTCGGTGTACCCGATGGTCGTGATGGTGATCAGCGTGAAGTAGAAACTCTCGAACCAGGTCCACTCCGTCAGCAGTTTGAATCCCAGGATCCCGAATCCCAGGATGACAACGATCGCTGCCGAAGCCCCTATGAATTTGTTCTTGGGATTCATGAACCGGCCAGCCCGGTCCGCCTGGCGCACCCGGTCCGTCTAAACGGACACCGGCGCCTAGTGACCACCGTAGCCGAGTGCTTCCACGTCCCGATGCAGCCGATCGAGCACCCTGGTCCGTACCTCTTCGAACATCTCCCGGGTCAGGAAACGCACACCGGGCAGGTCGCCCTTGGGCTGACCCACGAAAACGTCGGACGGCAGATCGTATTCGGACTCCGTGATCCCCTGTTTCTGCTCGAGGGAAAACCCCAGGATGTGGGCCCGATAGGTGGCGTCCAGCACCCGCTCGGCCGAGAAGGGCACGCCGAAAACGGACTCTATGCCTTCGCTGACCTGGTCCGGCGGGGCCATGGTGAACAAACATCCGCCGTGCAGGTCCTTGTTGACCATCTTCCACCCTTCCTCGGTGATGTTGTGTACCCAGTAGTCCGCCGAATCGGGCTTGCAGTCCGGGTCCATCACGTACAGCAGGAAGGTGCGCATGGACATGTGACCGCCGGCCACGGCGAAGGGGTAGCCCGGATTGGTCTGTCCCAGGTAGGCGGAGAACTCGACCCCCTTGGCGTGCATCGCGAAACCCTCGCCGCCGATCTCTTCGGCAATCACCCGGACACCCTTGCCGAATAGGGGTTCGCGGCCATAGGCGATATCCTCCTTAAGCCGGCGCGCACCCTCCGCGTCCCCGAAGGTTACGCCGCCCGCGACGGTGCCGTTGCCACGGGAATTGTAGTCCATCAGGAAGGAGAGCACGACGTTGGCCGATATGGTATCGAACCCCAGGTCGTCGTCCAGCCGGGCGAGTTCCAGGTTGTCATGGGGATCGAGGATGCCGAGGTTGGCGCCGGACAGTTCCATGGGCTCGAACTCGAACCGGCCGAGGTAATCTCCATGGTTCCTCCGGGCCTTGCGCCAGTCGGGATCCTTGCCGCCTTCCGGGACGTCGTAGAAGTCCTGGTGGCAGGTTATCTGGCAGCCATAGCAGCTCTTGTCGATGACGATGAAATCTTCCGATTCCCGCATGGTTTCCAGGTGTACCGGTACGGCCACGTTCTCGCCGGGCGGCTCGAAATTCCGGTAGGGCAGCACACCGAATCCATCCAGGATCTTGCTGTTCTTGCCCGTGCCGCCCAGTCCGTTCCGGTTGTGCGGATGGCGGTAACCCCGGCTCTGCTCGCCCCGCCCGATCTCGTTGTTGATGACCTTGAGCCGGTCGTCGCCCTTTCGGTAATAGTCCGTTTCCGCCCTGGCCACAATGCCGATGATGTTCTTGGAACCGAGCACCGAGCCCATGCCGAGCCGGCCCGCGAACCGCCACTTGTCTTCCCCGCTCATCAACTGTTCCTGCGTCGATCCGACAATGGCCGCGTACCAGACCGTTTTCCAGTTTTCACCCGCCGGCCCGACGACGGCGAAATGGGCGTGGTATTCCTTGTCTTCATCATTGTACCGCTCGTCCAGATAGACCATCTTGTCCCGCACCCGCGCGCCGACCAGGGGTGCAGGGGCTTCGATCAGGGAACTATCGGGGCCGTCACTGGTCTGCTGTATTACCAGGAAGCTGGGACGGTCCGCGCGGCCGGTGAGTATCAGGTCGCCGATGCCGGTATAGGAGAACTTGCGTCCGAAACTCCCGCTCATGGCCGACCAGACGGGCATGGGCATGCCCGCCCGGGTACGTTTCAACGGGGAAAAACCCGAGAAATACGCCCGCAGCCCGGTCATGAACTGCGTGCCGGTGAAGCAGCCGGTGTTGATGACCAGCGGGGCATCCGGCGCGAAGGGATCGCTCACATCATAGCCCGAGAGGATCTTGAACGACCGGCCGATGCCTCCCAGGAAGTCCATGTCGTCCTTGACCCGGAGGTCGTCGCTTCGAACCTCGCGACCGGCGGACAGATCGTATTCGATGCGGGTGTAGGTATAATCGGTCACGTCTCCCGGCGTGCCGTTTCCAGGTTTCAGCACGATATCCCCCTCGCTGTTGTACGGGTATCTGTTAACTTCATCATCGTGTTGGAATTCGAACGGGACCGCGCCATCTCGCCACGCGGTCACGTATAATATATCAGGAATACGCATACGAAAACAGCAATAATCCCTGCGGGGCAATGGGCGGTTGACAATTCCCCTGTATTTCATTAAAAATAACTGAAATCCACCACCCGGAACCATGCGAAGGCGTGATTCACGAATTACGCGAATAACTCGACACCCCGAACGCGCCAACCACACACCACTCCGAGCTACGCCAAGCCGAGGCCATCGATGACAGACCTTTCCCAGCAGACCGAACCCGCGATCGAGGTCCCCCGGATCGTGGATGATGAACAGATCCGGTTCTACGTGGACAACGGGTATCTCGTCGTGCCCGACCTGATGACCGGCGACGAACTGAAGGAATTGAAGGACGACCTGGTCGACGTGGCCCGGGGCAAGTATCCCTGCAGGGGGCTCGATCCACCGAAGCCGGACGACACCGACGAGGACGTGCTGCAGCGTATCCTCTGCATCCACCAGCCCCACTTCGTCAGCCAGGTGATCGAGAAGTACGTGCGCCATCCGAAGATCTGCGGGGTGCTGAGCCAGATCACCGCGGCCCATCTGCCCTACTGGGACGGGAGCGTAAAGTGCATGCAGTCCATGTACTTCATCAAGCCGCCCCGGTTCCAGGGCCAGGCCTGGCACCAGGACGAGATCTTCATCCCAACGCGGGACCGGTCCCTGATCGGCGCGTGGATCGCCGTGGACGACGCCACGATCGAGAACGGGTGCCTGTATGTCGTACCCGGTTCACACCGGAACGGTTACCTCTATCCGCAGCGGCAGCACGAGAACCCCGACGAGTTCGACTTCGCGCCCGAGAGCTACGGATTCGACGAGTCCATGGAAGTGCCGGTCGAAGTCCGCGCCGGGGCCCTGGTCTTCTTCAACGGCTATCTCCTGCACCGGTCCTACAAGAACCGCAGCGATCAGCCCCGCCGCGTGCTGGTGAACCACTACTGCAACGCGTGGAGCCTCCTGCCGTGGGGAATCGAAGAGGGCGAGCGTCCCGCCACGGCCGACCGGCGCACGATCGTTCCGGTTTCAGGAACCGATCCCTACGCCTGGAAGGGCTACGAACCCACGCAGGACACGATCTGGATACGCAACTGCAAGGCGGCGGATGAGATGAAGGAAGGGGCGGAGTAGGTGCCGCGAACAGGTGATCATGCCGAAGGTATTTGAATGGAGAGGGTACAGATTCTTCTTCTTTTCCAACGAAGGAGGCTCTCTTGATCGAGGAGTCTTGGAATGAGCACTTTGACCTTTGAAGCCCGTGCTTCTGAAATCTGGTTTGATAACGACAATATGTGGATGAATCTCTCCGATGGTCGGCAGTTATCGGTACCTCTCGTATATTTCCCTCGGTTGCTTAAAGCCACGCGACAGCAAAGGGACAACTATGAGCTTAGTGGCGGAGGTACGGGAGTACATTGGGATGAAATCGATGAAGATATCAGCGTCCCAAACTTACTTGTTGGGATTTACGATAGGTCCGTTACCTGAGTTGTTGGTACACTGACTGCGGCGAATCCGATCACCGGCGGGGCGGCCATGAATTCGTCCCAGAACCCGTTGTCCCGCTCGGACGGATGCAACCGCGGGTCAACCCAGTGAAAACCGGCGAGTTTCAGCTTGCGCGTGTAGAACCCCTCGCCGCAGGCCAGGTCGAGCGCCTTCACTCCGCCAATGTCCCCAAGTGTTTCGAAGAGCGTGTATTCTTCGATGTACTTGCGAAACGACAGTTGCTTGGAGTCTTTGTAGGCCCCGGCGATGGCGTCGTATTCGGATTCGGCCGGTTGTGTCATTCGGGTCTCTCCGGGCAACTATGTTTCTCAGGCGAATTCGGAGTTTGCCTGGACGAATGTTATGTAATTCGCAGATATCCTGTAATCAAGCTCGATTTGGGAAAACCGCCGTATGGTCGCGTGGCCTCAATTGCTTCTCGAAACACCCCATTATTTCCTCCACTGTATGCCGACGACAGCATTTCTAAATCACTCGACAATCGGATTGCCTTTAGTGTACATTGAACAAAACGCATCAGTGTTTTCAATGACTTACGTTTCCAGATTGTCAAAATCGGACGGCGATAGAATTCCTTGCTGATAGGGTAATATGGTTGGGGTGCGAACCGGAAAGCCACGCGTGCGTTTTAGTATGTCAGTGATATGTTGGCGATGATACGACGTTCAAACATTCGGACTTTACGCCAAGGGGTTTATACCATGGCTCGCCCTGAAGGTATCGATTTTGGCGAATACTTCAGCATGTGGCGTTCAACCGAATTCATACCTTCGCGAAGCATGGTGTTGGAATGGCGATTGTCCTCGCATTTTCGGTGGTACTGAAATGCAAGAAGGATGACAGGCTATGAATGGAGTCGAGTTCTTGCGGCCAAGATTATGCGGAAAGCGCTTCGAAGGCGGCGGCATTCCCCTGGAAGTGCTCAAGGATCTTTCAGTCCTTGAAGACATGCTCAAAGAGGTCGCCAAATGGAGATTCCTTCAGGACCATCCGGAACGCAGGTGTATTCCCAGGGGATTTGCAAATGATGTTGAACTGAAGCTCTCCGATGTAGCAGTAGGAAGCACCGTCCCGGTAATCACCTTCAAGACCGTTTGGTAGGAGTGGAACCGGTGGGACAAATCAACCGTCTGGATCCCCTGGACATCCGCGGCCGTCTTGATGAGTTGCGTCGTTTAGAAGACGGATGGCTCGATGGAGTTGGAATAGCTCCCGGTTCAGATGAACTGGAATGGCTGGCGGCAGGATTCGACCGGCATTATCCGGACGACTTGCCATTGCCCTATCTTTATCCGACGGTTGAAGGCGGTGTGAGGGCGGAATGGTCTCTGTCGGATTTCGAAATCAGTCTTGAGGTGAATCTCGTCACCCACCGGGCGGACTGGCATCGTTTGAACCAGGAAACCCATACTGACGATACGCGGGAGTTGGAACTGGACAACGAAAATGACTGGGCCTGGATCGCTTCGGCATTATGTAAACGCCCTGGGCCATAGATCGATAGGCGTTTTGGCCGTCACGGTTGGGGAGTGCGAGATCCTTGAACTGACGGTTGCGCCCGAGCCTGATGCCTTTCCGGAACATGTTTGTGTTGATTTCCGTGGTCTCACGAACAGGCAAATTGAGAAGAAGGCCAAGACACTGAACTTGACAGCCCGGTCGCGGGGCTGGCAGTTTCGTCCGTAGTGTTCGTTTCGACATTTTTTTCGGTAAGCCCCCGCGGTTTGTTCGGGCTGGTCTCTTCAGGGCGGTATCCCCCTCAACGGCTTCATTGGATCAATTCCTGCGATTTTCAACATCGACATTTAAGCCATATCCGACAAACGCGGGTTCAGCCGACCTGAATACACCAGGCCTATTCCGAGCCGGTTCCCGGCGTGCCGCAGACTCCTTGACACAAACGAGCCAAGTCCTTTCTTTTAATTGAGTCTTTGTACCTTGACCCCTTGGGGTGAGAGGCATTCATGCTGAAGCGCATACACATCGACAACTACAAATGTCTCAGTAACTTCGATCTGACTTTCGGAGACTTGACGCTACTGATCGGCGCGAATGGATGCGGTAAGTCGGCGGTATTCGAAGTAGCGGGGAAGTTACGCGATTTCATACGCGGCGACAGCCGGGTCGGCGAGTTGTTTTCCGCCGGCGACCTGACTAAATGGTCAAAGAAGCGCGAGCAGTCCTTCGAACTGGAATTCGACCTTAAAGATGCCACGTTTCTTTACCGGCTTGTGGTTGAACACAACTTGGAAAGGCGACTGGCACGGGTAAAACGGGAAGAACTTACCTGCAATGACCTGCCGCTATTCGAGTTCGCCAATGGCGAAGTACAGCTCTATCGCGATAATCACAGCGAGGGACCAAAGTATTCATTTGACTGGACGCAATCCGGAATTGCGCCCGTGGCTGAGGGGCTCGACAATAAGCGATTGTGTGCATTCAGAGATCGGATCCGTCGTTTCGTAACGCTCTTTCTGGAGACGAGGCGTATAGAACACGGTACCGAGTCGGACACGGACAGACTCGCAGATAACGGTGAGAATTTCGCCTCCTGGTATCAGGGACGACTGCAGGAGAACCCGCGGCGTGCATTCGAGGCGATGGATCACCTGCGTAATGTTCTCCCCGGCTTCGCTGACCTTAAACTCGTAGAAAAAGGCGACTACAGGGAATTACAGGTAGAATTCGCTCCACTGGAAGGAAATGCGGGCAATAACTATCGGTTTGACCAACTCTCGGATGGGCAACGCGCTTTAATCGTGCATCATCTGTTGCTCTATGCCGACGACGCCGATCGCACGCTGTTTCTGGACGAGCCGGAAAACTATATCACCCTCCCTGAACTACAGCCACTGCTGGCCGAGTTGGAGGACGGCTGCGGCGACGATTTGCCGCAGACTATATTGATTTCCCACCATCCGGAAGCAATGGATTTCCTCGTTGAAAAGGCGATATGGTTGGGGCGTGAACCGGAGAGCCACACGCGCGTCTTAGATGTCAAAAACGATACCATGCTCAAGGTCTCCGAACTTTACGCCCAGGGACTTGTCCCGTGAGTCGTCCCAAAATCACTGTGCTCTGCGAAGACAAGCAGCATGGGACTTTTATTCGAATGTTTCTCAGGAAACGTAAGCGGAGAGTGTATGCTGTCCAGCGAGCAAACTCAGGTGCTGCTGATCGATTTGTAATTGATAAGTTTCCAGAATATCTGGACGCTGTGCGTAAGCGCGGGGGTATACTGGTTACGATGGTTGACGGTGACAGATACAGCATATCTCAACGAATGAAGCAGTTAAATGAGGCCTGCAGGCAAAGAGAGGTTTCACTGCTAAGACCTGGGGAAAACGCAGTCGTCTTCGTACCTATGAGAAATATCGAAACCTGGCTCGCCTATTTAGACGGCGAGGAAGTCAATGAGACAGATACTTACCCCAAACTGAAACGGGAACGTGACTGCAAGCCTCTTGTCATCGCGTTAGATGAGATGTGTAAAGCTGGAAGATTGCGATCCCCCTCGCCTCCATCCTTGGATGCTGCCTGCCAAGAATACCTCCGTGTTTTTTGATTGATGATACCCTGGTTTTGGGCCGGTATCTGTTAGGCTGATTACCCTCCGAGCTTCATTTTACTGATCTCTTCATTAGGAAGTCTCGACAATCAAATACCACCCTCCTTTAAGTTGCTATAATATCAATCAATACGTATATTATTGACCTATAACTTGCGATAATGTATATTTACGGTTGCATGGTTGTGACACCGAATGGCAACACTGCGCCCAGATTACGCCGGGAGTTCAGATCCCACCATTAAGGAGTCGGAAATGGCTATCACTCCGGAACAGATCGGACGAAGCCTGCGATTGGCCAGAGAAAGCCGGAAGATCACGCAGGAGGAAGCCGCAACTGCACTTGGAGTACAGATTTCGGCGATCAGTCGCATGGAGAGTGGCCAGCGGCAGGTTTCCACGCTGGAATTGACCCGTCTGGCGGAACTTTACGGCCGTCCTATCGAGTGGTTCGTCAGGCCGGCATCCGCAACCGAGCCGCTGGACCCGATCATTGCGCTCTTTCGAGCCGAACCGGGTCTCCAGTCGGAGGTCGTCAGGGAGCAGGCCCGTCGCTGTCTGCGTCTGCTCAGCGAAGGGGCCAAACTCAGACGGCTGACCGAAGTCAGTACCGAAGTGTCCCTGCCGCGTTACGAACTTCAGGCTCCTCGTTCCGCGGGACACGCCATCGCCCAGGGTCAGCAGGTTGCAGAACAGGAGCGCAGGCGTCTCCAATTGGGCCAGGCGCCCGTCAAAGTGCCGGAGACGATGGCCCGTCAGAACATCTGGACGGCGGCGCTGGAGTTGCCCGATGAAATCACCGGCCTCTTTCTCAGGAGTCCTGATTTTGGCATGGCGATATTGGCAAACCGCTCGCAGGCCCCGGTCCGTCGGCGCTTCTCGTTCGCGCACGAACACGGCCACGCGCTGATGGACCGTGATACGCCGGCCACCGCTACCAGTGTCCACAACGCCAGGGAGAGGACCGAACAGCGGGCGAATGCTTTTGCCGCCGCCTTCCTCATGCCGGAAGAAGGCGTTCGGGAATTCATGCACACCCTCGGAAAAGGCAGGATCGTTCGACGCGAAGAAGCGGCCGTAGATGCCGTGACCGAGGAAGGCATAGAGGGCCAGACGCGCTATCCGTCGGGTTCACAGAAGATCACCTACGCGGACTCCACCTCTCTGGCCTGGCATTTCGGGGTGAGCTACGCTGCCGCGGTCTGGCGGTTGCGCGGTCTGAATTTCGTCAACCAGAAACAGGCCCAGGTGCTGCTCGAACGGACCGAAGAAGCCCATCGGTATCGTCGCGCCGTCCGCGCTCTCTCCGATGAAGAAGATTCCAGCGACGAAACGCCATGGGACCATGAATTGAACGGACAGATCCTCTCGCTGGCGCTGGAAGCGTGGTGGCGCAAGGAGATTTCCAGGGACCGGCTGCTGGAGGTGGGACGGCTGTTGGACATAGATGACGATACGGTACTCGATTTGGCGGTTTGAGGGGTCGTGAATGAATCAGAGGTCTTTATTTATGGACGGTATAAATGACACAGTACGTTGATCTGCTTTCGAATAGGGAGCAAGCATCCCTAATCCTATTGTGCATCTTTTTGATTTGGTGTTTGATCCAAAGAAAGGTTCGAGAAGGCATCCCGCAACTCATTCGTACTTTTCTAAGTCGAGCAATTCTTCTAACGTTGTTCGCATTGTCTTCGTACATCCTATTCGAAGTATGGATTGGTTCACAACTGGGATGGTGGAATACCGAACTTGTCAAAGAAACAGTCATCTGGTTTGTCATGTCTGGTATTTTATTGTCATATAAAGGAGTCCTAGAAGCAAACAAAGCCCCGCAGTTTTTTAGAAATACGGCAATCGCGACAATCGCTCCCACCGTCTTCATCACGTTTTTTTTGAATCTAACATCACTCTGTCTCATAGCCGAAGTTCTACTGCAACCTGTAATTGCGACTTTGGCCGTAATGTCGGTATACACGCATGCACGCAATGAAAAGGGATATGAAACAGTCAGAAAGTTATGTGATGGCATCCTTGCTGTGATCGGGTTTTCGTGGCTGGCATACACCGTGCATCACAGATTCGAAACATGGGCTCAGCTTGATGGCTATCAGTTGTTCCGGGAGTTTGCGTTACCTATTTGGCTAACGATCGGATTGTTGCCGTTTTTGTTTGCGTTGTGTTTA
>JAPOOT010000110.1 GCA_026713285.1 Gemmatimonadota bacterium
CCGTCGGAAAAGGCAAGGACACTGAGGCATGACGGATACCACAACCAGCTACGAAGAGCGGATGCCCGACGCGCTGGCCGACCGTTGCCGGGAGGCGCTGCGGGAAGGGGAAACCATCCGCATCGCGGCGGCGACCGACCTGACGGAAGATCTGCGTTTCGAGGAACGCTGGCTCGTCGTGACGGACAAGCGGTTGATGCGGTTCGATTCGAACGGCGCAAGCATGGGAAACGGGGACGCTTCCATCGAGTTTTCCGACGCCAAAAGCGCCGCCGTGGAGGAACTGGTCGGCTCGGGCCGGATCAACGTGGTGATCGGAAACGAAGAGATCGAGGTCCTCCGCTACACCGCGACCCAGCGCGCCAAGTTCGCACGGATCGCCCGGGGCATCGATCAGCTCATCAAGGATGATCCGGTCGATATGCAGGGGGAAGTTGACCGGACCAGGTGCGGCAAATGCGACCGCCTCCTGCCTGAGCCGAACGGGATCTGTTCGGCGTGCACCAACCGGCTCGCGATGATGGGGCGGATCGCCAGGTACGCCCTGCCCTTCAAGGGCCGCATCGCGCTGATGGTCTTCCTTTCGCTCCTCTTCACCCTGGCGGAACTCGGTCCGCCCTACATCATGCGGTACATCATCGACGACGTACTGGTCGCGGACGTAGACGCGCGCGAGGAAGCCTTGACGTTCCTCTACTACCTCGTCGGCGCTTTCGCGATCGTCCGCCTGGGATCCTACGTCCTGGAGATCTTCAGGGACCGGCTTTCCGTATGGCTCGGCGGCCGCGTGATCGTGTCCGTCCGCGAGGACCTGTACGAGAACCTTTCCCGCCTGAGCATGAAGTTCTACAACAAGCGCCAGGTCGGATCCCTGATCTCGCGGGTTTCCAACGACACGGAAAGCATGATGTGGTTCCTGGTCGACGGGGTGCCCTACATCATTACCAACCTCCTGCTCATGGTGGGCATCCTGGTCCTGCTTTTCATCACCAGCTGGCAACTCACGCTCCTCGTGCTCATTCCCATACCTCTGCTCGTAACGGGAGGATGGTACTTCTGGATCCGGCTGATCCGGGCCTTCCGTACGAAGTACTACCGGTGGGGCAAGCTCGTGGGGCTCGCGGGCGAGATGCTCTCCTCCGTGCGCGTCGTCAAGACCTTCGTCCAGGAGAAGCGTGAGATGCGCCGGTTCCGCAGCAGCAACGAAGGCGTCTTCCGGGGGGATTACGAAAGCGAGAAGGAGGCGGCCGTTTTCTTCAGCACGGTCAGCATGCTTACCTCGTCCGGCCTGATCCTGGTCTGGTACTACGGGGGATCCGCCATTATCGACGACTCGTTCACCCCCGGCGCACTCATGATGTTCATCGCCTATCTTTGGATGCTGTACGAGCCGCTTCGTTGGTTCGGCGAGCTGAACACCTGGTCGAGCCGGGCCATGAGCGGCGCGGAGAAGGTCTTCGAGATCGTCGACACGCCGGCGGAAACCGAGGATCGGGACGTCCCGGTCGAGATGAATGACGTAAAGGGCGAGGTGAAGTTCAGCGACGTGGTCTTTGCTTACGAGGCCGGCAAGCCCGTACTCCACGACATCAACCTCCACGTGCAGCCGGGCGAGATGATCGGCCTGGTGGGCAAGTCCGGTTCCGGCAAGACGACGATGACCAACCTGCTGTGCCGGTTCTACGATATCGATGACGGCGGCCTGATGATCGACGGCGTGCCGATACGGGACATCAGCCTGAAGGACCTTC
>JAPOOT010000396.1 GCA_026713285.1 Gemmatimonadota bacterium
AAGGCGATCATGGACTATACCGATCACATCATGCTGGTCGGAAAAGGCGCGAAGCGCTTTGCCCTCGGCCTGGGATTCAAGGAACAGGACCTGTTGTCCGAGGAGAGCAGGCAGGACTGGCTGCGCTGGCGGTCCCAGCTCAGTCCGGACGACGACTGGCTGGACCACGAGGACGACATCGTGATCGACCGGCCGGGCGGCACGATCAACATGTGCGGCGTGGACGCCAACGGCGATATCGGCAGCGTAACGACCACGAGCGGCCTGTCCTGGAAGATCCCGGGCCGCGTGGGCGACAGTCCCATAATCGGTACGGGTCAGTATTGCGACAACGAAGTGGGCGCCGCCGGGTCCACGGGTCGCGGCGAAGCGAACATCAAGGTATGCGGCGCCTTTCTGACCGTGGAGTTCATGCGGCAGGGCAAGTCGCCCCAGGAAGCCTGCCTGGCTACGTTAGAACGGGCCGTGGCCATGACGGAGGACCGGCTGCTGGACGGCAAGGGCCGCCCCCTTTTCAGCCTGAACTTCTACGCCGTGTCCAAGGACGGCCGGTTCGGCGGAGCGACCATGTACCAGTACCCGGACGAATACCTCGAGGTGCTGCCGGGAAGGGGCAACTACGCCGTGGCCAACGCGGACGGCGCCCGCCACGTTCCCCTGCAGTACGTGTACGACCAGACGCAGCTTCCCGGATCGCTGAAGGACCGGATGATGGAGCGCGTGGAGCGGATCAGGAAGGAACGGGCCGAGATGGAAGAACAGGAGAACCGATAGAGGGTTTCATGGTACTGAATGACCAGCAGATCGCCGCGTTCGAGGAATCGGGCTACCTGTTCTTTTCCGGATTACTCGACGAAGAGGAAGTGAAGCCGTTGCAGGAGGCGGTTCCGGAAGTGCTGAGCCGCCAGGGTCCCGAGGTGGTGCGGGAGAAGGACGACCCCACGGCCGCCCGGCTGGCTTTCGGAGCGCATACCTATTCCGAGCCTTTTGGACGTCTGGCGCGGCTTCCCCGGTTGATGGACCCGGTCCGCCAGTTGGTGGGAGACGAGGTCTATCTCCACCAGACCCGCATGAATCCCAAGCAGGGCTTCGGGAGCGGGGCGTCGTGGACGTGGCACCAGGATTATCCATCGTGGTACAAGGTCGACGGCATGCCCGAACCGAATTGCATCATGGCGTCGGTATTCATCGACGACTGCACGCCGGTCACGTCGCCGCTCATGATCATTCCGGGATCCCACCGATGGGGGCTGCTGGACTCGGAACTCCACGCTGACGCCAAAGGCCGGGGTTATCACCTGTTTAACATCGACCGACCGACCCTGGAGCAACTGGCCGACGAACACGGCATCGAGCCGCTGATCGGCCCGGCGGGCTCGGTCGCCCTGATCCACAGCAACATCGTCCACGGCTCGGCCGACAACGTATCGCCCTGGCGCAGGGCCATCTTCTACCTGATCTACAACGCCGTCGGCAACGCGTGCACGCGAGAGGTCCGGCCCTGGTACCAGAACAACCGGGACTTCACGCCCCTGGAACCGATCGAGGATGATGGGTTGAGGGCCTGTGTCCGCAACTAACACATGTTTCTGAACGCTTGAAAGAAACCTGCGGGTTTTTACTTTACCTGTTGGCTGAGAATACACGCCTCAATCATTGAGTTGGTTTTAAGTGTTTGAGGAGGGATGGCGTGAAAACAGTTGAAAAAGATGTTCTCCGACAGATGGTAAGTGTGATCGTGGACGAAGTCAGTCCCGAATCAGTAATCTTATTCGGTTCCCGCGCTCGTGGCGACGCCAAAGAAGATTCCGATTTCGATTTTGTGGTAGTGGAATCCTTGCCATTCGGGAATGGGAGAGACCGGCGCGCCGAGGCGACCCGATTGTGGCGGGCATTAGCGGGATTTGGCGTATCCAAAGATATCCTTGTTTTCAGTCGGGACGAAGTAGAGTATTGGCGCGACTCGCTCAACCATGTCTTGGCACGTGCGTTGCGTGAAGGCAGAATACTCTATGAGCGATCTTAAGCAAGCTCATGTTCTACTTGCAGCGGCGGAAAGGGATTTTCACGCTCTCCGAGGCATGGAAGATGCTACGGTCTTCGCCGACGAGATTTTCGGCTTTCACGTTCAGCAGGCTGCAGAGAAACTGTTTAAGGCTTGGCTCGCGTTGCTTGGTGAGGCGTATCCATCTACGCATGATCTGGCTCGGCTGGTCGAGATTATGAGAGCCCAGGAAGCTGCTGTTTCGAAATTTGACAACCTCGTGGAATACACCTCTTTTGCCGTCCAGTTTCGTTACGCCCCCAGTGATCAAGGCACCTCTCCACTCAACCGATCCTTGGCGGTCCGGCGCGTAGAGGCTTTGCTGAACTCGGTTCGAAGCCGACTGGCAGACTTGTAATCACTCTGACCGCTGACCGCCGGCTAGCCCCCCGCATTCGCCGCCTGGATCGCGGCGTGGATGTACCCGTAGGCGTAGGCGAATCCCACCTGGCCCGCTTCGGGTCCTGAAATCCCGGGCACGTGATCGGGCATGATCATGTACTCGTACCCCACTTCCTTGTAGATGCGCATCGCCTTCAGCATGTCGACGTCGCCTTCGTCGGGGAATACCTCCACGAAGTTGTTCAGCCGTCCCTTGATGTTCCTGAAGTGGACGTTGAAGATCTTCTTCCTGCTTCCAAAGTAGCGGATCACGTCGAAGATTTCCTCCGGGGGGTTCTCCAGGCTTTCCGACATGCAGCCCTGGCAGAAGTTCAGCCCGTTGTAGGGACTGTCATAGAGTTCGATCAGTTTCTTGAAGCCGTCCGACATGCCCAGCACGCGGGCGACACCGCGGTACGTCCGGCCATGCCCGATCCCCGGGTCCGAAGGGTGGCAGGCCATCTGGACCTTGTATTCCTCGGCCACGGGGATGATGACGTTCAACCAGTGTGCGATGCGCTCCCACATCTCGTCTTCGTCGGCGGGACCCCCTTCGAATTCAGGCTTCGTCTGATCGAGCTTGTCGTATTCGAAGGTCGACAGCTTCGCGCCGCCGCGGCCATACTTGGGCTCGGTACGGATGTGGCCCAGCAGCGTGATGTTGTAGTTCAGTCCCCGTATCCCGGCCTCGGAGGCCATGCGCACGGTCTCGCACATGCGTTCCAGCGCGCGGTCCCGTTCATCGCTCTTTCCCAGAAATATCGCGCCGGCCTCGTTGTGGAAGGCACTGGCGGAACCCAGGGGGATATGGATCATCTCCAGGTTGATCCCGTACCGGTCGAACCGTTCACGCTGGGCTTTGAGCAAGTCGACCGTCCACTCGGACCAGGGTTCAGAAGGCGTCTGGTCCACGTTGAACACGCCGAGTTGGGCCAGGACCTCGATATCCGTGTCGTTTCTGCACCGGGTCTGCGTTCCGATGTACATGTATTTCCTCCAAATATGAATGGTGATGTGTTACTCGTGGAGCGTCAGGACTTGGTGCGTCAGGACTATGGCGCATTAGATTCGTGTTCGTGACGCGGCTTTCATGATCTCGCCGCGGGATGCCCGAGATTAGTCAAACCGCGGTTTCAGCTCGACTTTGGACTCTCAGCCGGCCAGACCCTCAGCCCGGCAGACTCTCAGCCGGCCAGACCCTCAGCCCGTTCCTTCGGCGACCTCTTCCGGTTCCTTGCTAAAGAGCCGGACGCGCTTTCCGGCCAGCATGTCCCGCAGTTTGCTGCGAATGGCCCAGAGACAGGCGAGAGACGGGATCACCATCAGCGTCGTGATGACGAAGAAGGTCCCCCAGTCGCCATCAAGCCAGTCGACCATCGCGCCGGAGGAAGCCGCGAAGATGGTCCGTCCCGCCGTCCCGATCGACGCGAGCAGGGCGTACTGCGTGGCCGTGTACGTCCGGTCGACGAGCAGGGAGATGAAGGCGACGAAGGTCACGGTTGCGAAGGCGCTGGTAAGGTCGTCCACCACGACTGCGGTCGCGAACAGCAGTTCCGACCTGTCCGACCAGGCCATGGTGGCGAACAGGAGATTGGTCACCGCCATGGCGATACCCGCGGCGAACATGGCGCGGACGAGTCCGATGCGGATCGCGAGGAAACTGCCCAGCACGGTGAAAGCCACGGTGACGACCCAGCCCAGCCCCTTGGAATAGAGGGCGATGTCCGACTTGGAGAACCCGATCTCCTTGTAGAAAATGAGGGACATGCGTCCGAGGAAGGCCTCGCCGATCTTGAACAGGAAGATGAAACCGAGCACGGCGGCGGCGATGGCAATCCCGTTGCGCCGGAAGAAGCTGGTCAGCGGGTTTAACACGATGCCCACGAACCAGGCGACGACACGGCTGTACCTGCTTGTAATATGAAGGTGGGAGATGATCTTTTCATCATCCTCTACCTGTGCCGCGACGCGTTCCGAGGCGGCGGTCTCATGTACGAAGAGGAGGCCGATGTTGCAGAGGATGACCAGGGCGCCCAGACAGAGAAAGGTGGCCTGCCAGTAGTCTTCGACGCCGGCGCCTTGAAAGGCTTCCGCCGTCTCCAGGGCGATCACGCCGCCCAGTTTGAAGCCTGTCCACCATCCGACGACGGCCGTAGCCGCCCCGGCGGCCATGGACTCGCTTTCCGTCTTGCCGATCTGCTCGATACGGAGCGCGTCGATGGCGATGTCCTGGGTGGCGGACGCGATGGCAATGGCGAGCCCGATGGCGACCACGCCGCTGAGATCGGCCGTCGGCTGGGCGACGCTCCAGAGCACGAGGCAGGTGAGGATGACTGCCTGCAGCGCGACGATCCAGGCTCTTCGATGTCCAAGCCAGGCCGTCAACAGGGGCACCCGGACCCGGTCGATCAGCGGCGACCAGAGGAAGTTGAAGGCGTAAACGAAGAAGATCAGACTCGCCCAGCCTATCGTGGTGCGGGAAAGGCCTTCTTCCTTCAACCATAAGTTGAGGCAACTGCCGATGAGCACCCAGGGAAAACCGCTGATGATACCCAGCAGGAGGATGCGGGCCATTCGGCGCTCGAAATAGATCGACAGCGATTCCAAAAAACTCCGCATGGGATGCTCCGGAGGAAGTTTGCTTCCGCCCCTGCCGTGATTCGTGAAGGGCGGCGAAGACGACGGGAATGTATGCACGCGTGGCCATATCGTCAATCGAATTGAATGCAGCGCGCGCCGCGATCGGGCCGTGTCCGGCGCGCCCGGGAAGAACACGGCGTCCCGCCGGCGGTAGTCGTTGACAGGAATGCGGAAGATCGCTAGGATAAAGCCATGTTTTCGGCTGGTAAAACACGGGTGAGGCCGCCTCGGGCGCTACAGATCTGCGGCAGCATATTGGTCCTCTGCGGACTGGTGTTCTGCCACTTCGGATGCGGTTCGTCTGACTCGGAGGTGGATCCGAATGACAAACAGGCCGTGGCCCGTGCGTTCATGGACCAGTTGATCGTAGGCACGATCACGCCAGGAACGATCGGCTTCCACGAAATACCCGAACAGTTTGTGCAGGATGGGAAGGCGTTGTATACCCGGTACGGCTGTACCGTGTGCCACGGCATGGACGGCCACGGGGACGGACCGGTCGCCTACACGCTGAAGCCGCCGCCCCGCGACTTCAGGGATCCCGGCGCCTACCGCGTCGGCCGCGACGTGGTCACGATCGCCGGCACACTGAGGGACGGCATGGCCGACAGTCCGTCCATGGTGCCCTTTCCCCATATCAAGGACGAAGAGCGCTTCAAGATCGCCATGTACGTGGCATCGCTGCAGCCGGCGGACGACCTGGAGATCGCCGGGATCTGGGTGCGGGCCACTCCGCCGAACCGCGACGTTACCGCAGCCTACCTGGTGATCAAAAACCGGTCGGATCGGACCCGGGAACTGCTGTCCGTCGAGACGCCGGCCGCTGAATACACGGAACTGCATACCATGCGGTACGTAGACGACATGATGGAGATGGAAGAGATTGAACGCCTGGAGGTTCCAGCGCAGGGCGAGACGGCATTGGAGCCCGGCGGAAACCACATCATGTTGTTCGGTGTGAAACGACAGATGGTGGAAGGCGATTCGGTATCCCTGACTTTGCGTTTCGCCGACCAGTCGACCCGGAACGTTGTGGCCGAAGTGTTGAAGGACAGGTGATGGACGGGCTTATTGAGAACGTAATGCGCCGGTTTGGACGATACATGGTGCGCCAGGATCGATCCTGGCCCCATCCTTGCGTGTCCGCCATGCTCGCCGCGGGCTTGCTGCTTCTCCCCGGCTGCCGCACCGAATCCCCTCCTCCACCCCAGATCGACATCCCCAAACTCCTGGACTACGGCGAACGCTTCGGCGGCGATTTCACGCTGACCGACCAGGACGAAGCGCTATTCGACCTTTCGGAGCAACGCGGCGACGCATTCCTGATCTTCTTCGGCTACACCTATTGCCCCGATGCCTGCCCGCTTATGCTCTCCAAGCTGGCGGCCGTCTACGAAGTGCTTGAACTCGAACCCGGACAGCACGTACGCACGGTATACATCACCGTCGATCCATCGCGCGACACGCCCGAGCAGCTCCGGGAGTACCTGGCCTACTTCTCCACGGTGGACGTCCGCGGCCTGACGGGATCGCGGGAG
>JAPOOT010000432.1 GCA_026713285.1 Gemmatimonadota bacterium
ATCTCTACCCGGCCAACATATATATGGCCCGGGTCAGGCTGTGAGCCTGAATGAGGTGACGCCATGAACACGAACCGGGTTCTCGATCCACGTGCCTGGTTTTTAAAACCGGAGTTTTCATGCCCCTGAGCGCCATACGAGCAGGAGAGCGGTTCACCGACGAGGAAACCGAACGTATCCTCCGTTGCTTTCAACGTGATGGATACTACGCCTTCGGCAGGTTGATGGAAGACGAGGAATTGGAAGCCCTGCGCTCCGACATGCAGCGCAAGTGGGACGACCCCCGCATGCACGAACCGGCGCGGGACCAGATCCGCGGGCACAGCCTGATGCGCATGTTCGAATACTCCTACGCCTTTCGCGACCTGATCGTCCGCGAACCCTTCGCCAGCCTGGCGGAAGCGATTCTCGGCGACGACTGTCACTGCATGTCCCAGAACGCGCTGTACACGCCGCCCGATCCCAAGGCCGTCGAGGACGGTCCCGGGGGATGGCACCTGGACGACCTGGTCCATTTCCCCTTGCCCGATGGCGTGCCTCGTCACGACCCAGTTGTGCCCCCGCCCTGTTTCGTCATGCAGATCTTCACGCCGCTGACCGACGTGGAAGCGGTTCGATACGGTCCGACCCAGGTCGTTCCCGGCAGCCATTTCGCGGGACGCCAGCCGCACCTTCCGCATGAACAGGATCGTCCGGAATTCGAAGGCAGGGGCCCCCACTCCTTCCTCGTCCGGAAGGGCGACGCCTACATGTTCAACAACCAGGTCTGGCACCGCGGCGCGCCGAATGCATCCGACCGTACCCGGCTCATGGCCGGCGTCACGTACAGCAAGCGGTTCGTCTCCCAGAAATTCCATCCCTTCATCGACTACCGCATGCCCGGCCACGTGTGGGCCGAAGCTTCGCCCCGCCTGCAGCGCATGCTGGGCCGGCACAGCAAAGGAGCCTACGGCTGATGGCTGACGAGTCAACGCAGTCTGATGAGTTCGCGGGGCGCACCGCCCTGGTAACCGGCGGTTCCCGTGGAATCGGGCGATCCACGTGCGTCATGCTGGCAAAACACGGCGCCCGGGTGGCGATCAACTACACGCGCGACGAGGAAGCGGCAAAAACGGCCCTCGGCATGGTGGAGGAAGCCGGCGCCGAAGGCATGATCGTCAGGGCGGACGTATCATCCGAAGGCGATGTGAACCGCATGGCCGCGGAAGTGCGGTCGCGCCTGGGACCCGTCGACCTGCTGGTCAACAACGCGGGTATCGCGAAAAATCAGTCCCACGCGGAACTCGCCTTCGCGGACTGGAAACGCATGTTCGAGGTGAACGTGGACGGGGTGTTCCTGGCGACCTGGGCGGTGAAGGACGAGATGATCGCCCGTGGATTCGGACGCATCGTCAACGTGGCCTCGCTCGCCGGCATCATTCTGAAGAAAGACATGATCCACTACGCCACCACCAAGGCGGCGGTCATTTCCATGACGCGGCACTGCGCGGAGGCCTTCGCGCCCCACAACGTCCGCGTAAACTGCGTGGCCCCCGGGCTGACCGATACCGACCTGGCCGGATCGGGCAACCCGGGCATGATCGACCGGCTCATCGCCTCCACACCCATGGGCCGCATGGCCCTGCCCGGAGAGATGGCTTCGGTTATCCGTTTTCTGCTCTCGGAGGATTCCAGCTTCGTGACCGGCCAGACGGTCGTGGCCTGCGGCGGCCGAAGCTGAACGGTCCGTAACCTGAAGCCGAGACGGCCGGAGCTTAAGCCCTTCCTGCCTGTTTTCGATCGGCTGGTCCACCACGGCCGGGTCCGAGCCCTTCCTACCGGTTTTCGATCAACTGGTCCACCACGGCCGGGTCCGCCAGCGTCGTCGTATCGCCGATCTGGTCCAGTTCGTTGGTGGCGATCTTCCGCAGGATGCGGCGCATGATCTTTCCCGAGCGCGTCTTCGGCAGGGCCGGAGCCCAGTGGATCACGTCGGGCGTGGCTATGGGACCGATGATGGAACGCACCTGTTTCTTCAGGTCGCCGCGCAGGTCTTCTGAGTATTCCTCGCCCACGTTAAGCGTCACGTAGGCATATATCCCCTGCCCCTTGATCTCGTGAGGGAACCCCACGACGGCCGCTTCGGCCACCGATCCGTGGGCCACCAGGGCGCTTTCCACCTCCGCGGTACCCATCCGGTGGCCGGACACGTTGATGACGTCGTCCACCCGCCCCGTGATCCAGTAGTAACCGTCCTCGTCCCGCCGGCAGCCGTCCCCGGTGAAGTAATAGCCCTTGTACTGTTGGAAATAGGTGTCCTCGAACCGCTGGTGGTCCCCGTATATCGTGCGCATCTGTCCGGGCCAGGGTTCCTTGATGGCCAGCACGCCCATGATCCCGTTGCCCTCCAGTTCCCTGCCGCTCTCGCCGTCGAGCAGCACGGGTTTCACCCCGAAGAAGGGCAGGGTCGCCGAACCCGGTTTGGTGGGTATGGCGCCCGGCAGCGGGGAGATCATGATCCCGCCGGTCTCCGTCTGCCACCAGGTATCCACGATCGGGCATCGCTCCTTGCCCACGTTCACGTGGTACCATCGCCAGGCCTCGGGATTGATCGGCTCGCCCACCGTGCCCAGGAGCTTCAGCGTGGGCATGGGATGCCGGGCGGGCCATTCCTCGCCCTCCCTGGCCAGCGCTCGGATTGCGGTCGGCGCGGTGTAGAACTGGTTGGCGCCGTACTTCTCGATGATCTCCCAGCAACGATCCGGCGCCGGGTAGGTCGGAATGCCTTCGAACATGATCGTCGTGGCCCCGTTGCCCAGGGGACCGTAGATGATGTAGGAATGCCCCGTGACCCAGCCGATGTCCGCCCCGCAAAAGTAGATGTCGCCGTCGTGATAATCGAACACGTAGCGGTGGGTGATCCCGGTGTAGACCATGTAGCCGCCGACGGTGTGCTGCACGCCCTTCGGCTTGCCCGTGGACCCGGAGGTGTAGAGGATGAACAGGGGATCCTCGGCGTCCATTTCCTCGCAGGGGCAGTCGGCATCGGCATCGGCCATCTGCTCATGCCACCAGAAATCCCGGCCTTCCCGCATGGGAAACTGAAAGTCGGGATCGTCCTTGACCCGGTCGACCACGATGCAGGTGGTGACCGGCTCCCCCATCTCCTTCTCCGCCGAGGCCATGGCTTCGTCGGCCACAGGCTTCATGAAGACCGGCTTGTCGCCGCGATGGGTCCCGTTGGTCGTGATGACGGTCCTGCAGGTCGAATCCACGATGCGGTCGGACAGCGAGTCGGCCGAGAACCCGCCGAACACGATGGAATGGACCGCGCCAATGCGGGCGCAGGCCAGCATGGCGACGGCCAGTTCGGGGATCATGGGCAAGTAGATGGATACCCGGTCGCCCTTCCCTACGCCCCGCTTTTTAAGCACGTTGGCAAACTTGCAGACCTGCTCGTGCAGTTCACGGTAAGTGAGCCGGGCGTCCTCGCCCGGTTCGTTTCCTTCCCAGATGATAGCCGTCTGGTCGCCCCGCGTCTCGAGATGACGGTCGATGCAGTTGTAGACGATGTTCGTCCGGCCGCCTTCGAACCATTTGATGGATACGGGTCCCTTCCTGATATCGTAGTTGTACGACCTGATGCGGTCCCACTTCCTGAACCAGTGGAACGATTCCGCCTGCTCGGCCCAGAAGGCCTCGGGGTCGGCGGCGGACCGTCCATATTCCCGCCGGTACTCCTCCAGGCTCTTCAGGTGCGCCTTTTCGCGAAAGGATTCGTTGGGCTGATACATGTCGG
>JAPOOT010000118.1 GCA_026713285.1 Gemmatimonadota bacterium
AAGGGCAGAGGCATGACGAAGCTGAAGATACCACGCCCACGGGTACTGTCAAGACGCGCTTCCTGTACGGTTGTGCCGCTACATTGGCCTTGACACTCCGTCGAAGGACCGGATATCATGGCGTGCTGTATGGGATCACCGCCCGTTCGTTCGCGGCATGGCCGCTATGGGTTGAACACATGCTGTCACCCGTGGAGGACCGAAATGCGGCGGAGATCTCTGACGGCAGCGCAGTTCCCGGCCGGCAGCGCAGTTCCCGGCCGGCAGCGCAGTTCCCGGAACCGTTTATCCAACCGATCGGAGCGCATGTATGTTGTACATCAAAGAGGAAGAAGTAAGAGGTTTACTTTCCATGGACGCGGCCGTTCGCGCGGTCGAAGAAGCGTTCCGTGGACTCGGCACGGGATCTGCGGTCAACATCCCGCGTTCAAGGGTACGTCTTCCGGGCCATACGCTCCACGTCATGTCCGGGGGGATCCCGGAGCTGAATCTCACCGGGCTGAAAGCGTACACGACTACGCGGCACGGTGCGAGATTCCTGGTTTTGTTGTTCAAAGCCGACACGGGCGAACCGCTGGCCGCGATCGAGGCCGACCGGCTCGGCCAGATGCGAACGGGCGCGGCGAGCGGCGTAGCGACGAAGTACATGGCGCGGGATGACGCGGCTACCGTGGGCGTGATCGGCACGGGATGGCAGGCCCGAAGCCAGTTGGCGGCGGTTTGCGAAGTACGCAAGGTTACGGGTGTTAAAGCCTATGGACGGGATCGGACGCGGAGAGAGGCGTATTGCAGCGAGATGAGCGAGGCCCTGGGTGTGCCGGTGCGACCGGTTGATTCAGCCAGGGCCTGTGTGGAAGAAGTGGATGTGGTTATCACGATCACCAGCGCGGCGCGACCGGTGCTGGAAGGCGCCTGGCTTTCGCCGGGCGCCCATGTGAACGCCGCTGGTTCCAATGCGCTCGTACGCAGTGAAATCGATGCGGAGACGGTCCGGCGAGCCAGCGTGGTCACCGTCGATTCCAGGGAGCAGGCGAGGGTGGAGTGCGGAGATCTGCTCGAATCGGTGGAAAAGGGACACCTTCAATGGGACCGCATCCACGAGTTGGCCGACGTAGTTGCCGGCCACGTGCCCGGCCGTACCGATTCCGATGACATTACCCTCTTCGAATCCCAGGGATTGGCCGTGGAAGACGTGGCCGTGGCCGCCGTCGTCTACGAACGGGCAAAGGCCGAAGGCGCGGGTGATCCGGGATGCCGGGCCGATTGAAACCGCTCGTCCGGTCTACCCCTGGGAGGCCACCCTGTCCCAGTATGCTCTGGCGCCTGCCCGGAGCCAGTGGTCATACACGGTGAAGAAGAACCGGACGCCGATCTCGGCGTGCGCTTCGAAGGTCTCCTCCCCGACAAGTGACCCGGCGTTCCTTCCGGCCGCGACGATCCGTCCTAGCGTATCGGAAACCACTTTCTTCACTTCCGGGTGATACATCCGTCCCGGATAGCCCATGGTCTGGGCCAGGTCGCCCGGGGCGACGAAGAACACGTCGATGTGGTCCACGGCGAGTATTTCGTCCAGGTTTTCCACGGCCTGGATCTCTTCGATGAGGACGATGACGAGGATCTCATCGTTCACCTTCGCGATGAACTCGCTGTTGTCGGTGCCGTAGCCCCGCCGGTTGAAGTACATGCCGCGCATGCCGGCCGGTGCGAACCGGCTGGCGCGCACTACGCGTTCCGCCGCCTCGGCGCTGCTCACATGGGGGACGACCAGGCCGCTGACGCCGCAGTCCAGCGTGCGGCCGATCAACCCGGTCTCGTTGGCGTGTACGCGCATGACAGACGCCATGTTCCACAGGTCGCATGCCCGGGAGACGTCACCGATCCGGTCGAAAGTAATGTCGCCGTGTTCGCCCTCGATCCAGAAGCCGTCGAATCCGAACTGGCCCATGAAATCGATGAAATTCGCCGTGTGGCTGTGGCCGCCGACCACGTGGGCGGTCTCTCCGGCTCTCAGTTTCTCCAGCACCCTGTTTCCTCGCATCGGCTGTTTTCTCCTTTTCTGGTCCAGTCTGAAACGTGTGAACGATAACCTCGATCGTCGTGGTTCCTTCAACGAAGGCGATCCAGCACAAGGTAGATGACGCGGCCGTGTTGACAAGCCATTTCTGACGTTCAGCGCATGGTGCGGATCGCTTTCCATTCGATGATCTTACCGACATTCACCTCGCCGGTTCAAAAGCTTCGTAACGCCTTGACACCCCTATGCGGTCCGGTTAGTATAATCGCGAAGTCCGTGAACGATTCACGCCGTTTTTCACCCTAGTCCGGGACAGACCATGACCGCTCAAGCCAGGCATCCTATCACCGCCGAAGAATCCGCCTATTGGTCCGACATCAGGAAACAGTTCTACCTGATGGACGACGTAACCTACCTGCAGGGCGGAACGGTCGGGCCGTCCGCCAGGCCGGTCATCGAACGGATCATCGAATTGATGCGGGAATTCGAGGCGGATCCCCTGCATCGACGGCACGGCGATCTTCTCAGGCCCCTGGTGGAGCAGTCCAGGGAGAAGCTCGCCAGGTTCGTGGGAACGACCCCGGACCGGATCGCCCTCGTGCTGAACACGACCATGGGCATGAACATTCCTGGCCAGGGCCTGATCTGGGAACGTGGAAGCGACGTGCTGCTGAGCGACCAGGAATACCCCGCCGTCCGCGCCCTGTGGACGTGGCTGGCCGAGCGGGACGGCCTGAACCTGAACTATGTTCCGTTACCCACGCCACCGACCTCGCCGCGGGATATCGTGGAAGCCTACGAAGCGGGAATCACGGATAATACCAGCGTGGTCGTTTTCAGCCACGTGTACTTCACGACCGGACTCGTCGCCCCCATCAAGGAACTTACCCGCCTGGCCCATGCGCACGGCGCCGTGGCCATGGTGGACGGCGCTCACGCCGTCGGCATGGTTCCTCTGGACCTTTCGGACGTCGGGTGCGACTTCTACGCGAGCAGTTCCCACAAGTGGCTGCTGGCGCCCAAGGGCGTGGGGTTTCTCTACATGGATGCCAAGTACCAGAACAAGGTCCGTCCCGTGGTAATCGGCCATAATATGCGAGAAACGGATGCAGCCAGCCGCTACGATGTAAACGGAACGCGCGATCTGACCCCCCATGCCTGCCTGGGAGACGCCATCGATTACCAGCTCGACATCGGATGGGAGAGCAGGATCCGCCCATACTGTCTCGGCCTGGCCCGGTACCTGAAGGCGCAGGCGCTCGAACGGATCCGGGGTGCCCGGCTTACGATCCCCATGGACGAATCCATGTCCGGGTTCATATCCAGTTTCTCGATTGAAGGCATAGATCTTCCCAAGGTCTGTGAGTACCTTTGGAAAGACTACAAGATCGAGGTCACCGCCATAGGAGCGAACGACCTTTCGTTCTTCAGGGTCTCCACGCACTTCTATGATTCCTACGAAGACATCGACCGCTTCATCAGCGCAATCAACGAAATAATCGCCAAGCAACCCGACGTTCACCTGGATTGAGTTAAACCATGGCCCGACCCAAATTGCTGTTGCCCGGTCCCATCGATATCTGGGAGGAAACCCTGCAGGCCCTGAGCGAGCAGGTACTGCCCCACTACGGCGAAGACTTCGGTCCCATCTACGAAGAAACCGTATCGATGCTGCGGACCATCTTCCAGACCCGTAACGACATCATCATCATGACCGCCCCCGGATCGGGCGCGCTCGATGCGGGGCTGTGCAGCCTCTTCCGGCCAGGGGAACAGGTGGTGGTGGCAACAAACGGCCCATTCGCCAACCGGCTCGTCGAAATACTCAAGGCATTCCGAAGCGAGGTCGTCGCCGTGGATGACCCATGGGGCGAGCCCGCCGATCCGGTCAAAATGCGCGAAGCGCTTGAACGTCACCCGGCGGCAGCCGGCCTGGTCGTGGTCGCCAACGATACGGGCACGGGCGTCCGGAATCCCATTGAGGAATATGCCGGCCTGGCGCGCGAGTTCGACCTGCCCTTCTTCGTTGACGGCGTTTCGGCCCTGGGCGGCTATGACATACCCGTGGACGAACTGGGGATCGACGTAGCCGTGACTTCTTCAAACAAGGCCCTTGAAACCGCACCGGGCCTGGGTATTCTGGCAGTCAGCGACCGGGCGTGGGAAATCATACGCGCCAAGGACAGCGCCCACCGGGGCTGGTACTACGATCTCTCCGTCTGGAAAAGTGCGTCCGAAGCTTCGGGAGAACATCCCTATCCCACGACGCAGTCCAGCAGCCTGATCGTCTCCCTTCGCGCCAGCCTGCGGCGGATCATCCACCGCGAGACCCTGCAAGGCCACTGGTCCCGGTACGCATGGGCCCAGTCCGTGGTCCGCGCCGGACTGCGCGCAGTGGGGTGCGCTCCCATCGTTGCCGACGCTGCCGCGTCCTTCACGGTGACTACCTTCCGGGTCCACCCGGACGTGTCCGAAGCCGCGGAACTGCGGACCTACCTGCTGCGCAACCATGGCTTCCTGGCGGCACAGGCCATGGGTGAATTCGCAAGGGATTCGTTGCGCGTGGGTCACATGGGCAAGGCCGGTTCGCGGGAATACATCGAACCCTTTCTGCTCGGGATGGAAGAATTCTTCCGCACGGTCATGGGACACGACCTTGCGCGGGGATGCAGCCTGGAGGGATTGAGGCGTTCCGGTACCAGCTACTAGGCGTTTACCCGCATTGGATCACTGGGCGTTCTTCCTCGGCGGCGTGAGTGAAAGCACCGTGTCCGTAAGGGACTGATCGAGGGGATAGTGGTAGGACGTCCGGTAGTACTGCAACAGGTCCCGGGCCATGGCGTGCAGCGGATCGACACCCTCGAACCGGTCCGGCAACGTTTCCGGATGATACAGAACGTTCAGCAGCGAACGCAGGGGAATATCCGCAGGCGAGGTGGCTGGAACGTAGGTGACGCGGTGTCCGGATTTCCTCGAAAGCAGACCGGAATCCACGTAGGAAGACAGCATTTCGTCCAGTACGTTCTCCGGAGCCCCTGTCTGTAAGGCAAGCCGGTCCAGCCTGGTCGGCCGGTTATCTTCCACGTAATTGCGGATGATGTAGAGGAACGCGAGGACGTTGATGTAATTCCGCAGCGCCGTCCCGTGGACCCGTTCCGATTGCCTCCACTCCATGGTGTTCACGTTCTGAATCGAATAGGCCAGGATCGCTCCCAGCAGCAGGATCACCCACCCCAGGTACAGCCAGATCAGAAATAGCGGAAGGGCGGCGAAACCGGCAAAAAGGATTTCTCTCGCGCTCGCCTGCGTCGTATCGGCAATGAACTGGGCGAAGGCCCAGTTGAGCCATAACCAGCCGAACCCGGAACTCATGCCGCCGACCAGGGCGGAACGGATCCAAACCCGCGTATTGGGCACCGACCAGATAATGAGGGAAAAAAAGAGTCCGATCAGCAATAAGGACAGGGGCGAGAATCCCGCGATCCGTTCGATGTAGGCCAGGATGGCAATGCTGTCGGACGAACCCGTAAAAGTAACTACGCCGGTGATGATCAGCGGTCCGATGAGCAGCAGGGCCAGGTAGCTGACCAGTCGTTGCCTCCAGTTTCGCATCTGCCGAACGTGCCAGATGTCATTGTAGGATTCCTCGATATTCGCCAGGATTCCCAGGACCGCTAATAAAAGGACCACCACCCCGACGTATCCCAGCGTGCCGGTCTGGGCGTTGGCCAGGAAATTCATGATATTCGTGGCCACGACATCTCCGTTGCTGCCCAGGGGACTCAGCCATTCTCGGAGGGTAGGTTCGATTTCAACGTACAGACCCATGCTTTGGTACAGGGTAAAGACGATGGCGAGCAGCGGGACCAGGGCCAGCAGGCTGGAGAAGGTAAGCGCCGAGGCGCGGGTCAGCAGGCGGTCTTCCCAGAACTGGTTATACAGGAAGATCACGGACTTGGCAATACGCACCAGGAGTGCGTGCAACCGGGACAATCCCTGGGTATTGATGAGCCAGATCTCGCTGCCGATGAACCGGCTTGCCTTGCGTATACTACCGAGGGTGTTGGATATGCTGGGATGCACCGCGAATGTCCTTGTGTCCGAATGGGATGTCGCACGATCCACCTGCCCGACGTCGGGGTAGTTCGACCGTGGGTTTGATCCAATTTACCTGTTTCATGCCAGTTTCGGCAACACGAACTGCGCCAGGCTGAGGAGAAGAAAGAAGCCGCACATGTCGGTTACCGTCGTGAGCATGGGGCCTGAGGCCAGCGCGGGATCGGCCTTGAGTGCCCTGAGCGCAAGGGGAATGACACCACCCAGGCACGCTGCGAGCACCGTGTTCGCGGCCAGGGCGGTTCCGACGACTAGCCCCAGGTACGGGTTTCCCTGCCACAACTGGGTGGCTACGGCCAAGAGCATCCCGAGCACCAGTCCGTTCATGAGTCCCACCGAGGCTTCCTTGAAGAGGACGCGCAGAATCTCCCGGGGCCGTACAAGACCCAGGGCCAGTTCCCGGATGCTCACCGCGACGGCCTGGTTGCCCGAGCATCCGCTCATGTCTGAAATGATGGGCAGAAACACCGCCAGGGTGATCGCCTTTTCAATGGTATCCTGGTATAATACGATGACGCTTGCCGCCATGATGTTCAGCACGACGTTTACGCTGAGCCAGGACAGCCGGCGAGAGGACCTTGTAAGGACGGGCATGCTGCGCAGTTCCTCGCCGCCCACGATACCGCTCGTCTTTCGGAACTCGCTTTCGGTTTTCTCCGCCAGTTTTTCCTGCACGTCCGCGGCGCGTACTACGCCGACCAGTTTCCCTTCTTCATTGGTAACCGGCAGTCCGAGATAGGTATAGGTCTCGAAGAGGTCGCGCATTTCCTCAAGCGGCGTATGGACGTCGACGCGCACCGGGTCTGCCGACATGATCTCCGTGAGCGGCTGGCCGGGCAGTGCCATGAGCACATCGCGCAGTCTCAGTACGCCGGACAGCTTCGGTCCGTCCGAAACATAAAGATACTGTACATCGTAACCGGCGTATTCATCGTGCCTGTTCCGCAGGTCGTCGATTACGTGCTGAACGGAATAATCCGCGGGATAGGATACAAACTCGGTCAGCATCATGCCGCCGGCCGTATCGTCCCGATACTGCATCAGGCGCCGGACTTCGTCGGCCGTTTCGTCCGGCATCGCCTCGAGAATAGCTTCCGCTTCTTCGTCTTTCAAGCCGCCGAGCAGGTCCGCCTGGGCGTCACTGTACATCTCGTCGACGATCGCCGCGGCTTCCGCCGCCGGGAGATCCTCGATCAGATCGACCGCCTGCACGTCCTCGATCTGATCGATCAACTCGGCCGCGTCCTGGGGCGAAAGAAGATTGAGCAGCCGGGTATGCTCTTCCTGGCTCAGGCGCGAGACGGCCAGGGCGAGTTCGCTCGCCGCCAGCGAACCGATATAGGAAGGCAGTACGTGCCGTGAATCGGCCTGAATAAGGACCTGGAGGTTCTGCCAGGGTTCCCGGCGGATGGGGTCTCTGACGTCGGAATCCATGGATTGCTCCGATTTTCGGCTATTTCCGTGTGGCGAGTTCAGCCGCGTCGTCCGAGAAAACCGGTTTGTCCGAGGCGAGCGCTTCCACGTAGGCTTCGTAGGACTGCTGGATGTTCGCGACGTAGTGGACGGGCTGGCCGCCGCGGCAGTATCCGTATCGGGCGCGTTTGTAGTAAGCGGGTTTGGAAAGGAGCAGCATGGCTTGTTCTACGTGCCCGAACCACTGGTCGGGGTCCCGGCCCAGTTCCCTGGCCAGGCGCCTTGCGTCGAGGAGATGGCCGTATCCGGCATTGTAGGAAGCGAGGGCGAAGTGTACCCGCACCTCCATCGGCAGCTTGGGATCGAATCGGTTCAGGAGGTGATCCATGTACTTCACGCCGGCGTGGATCCCCTGCTCCGGGTCATGCAGTTCGGTGAATCCCATCTGCTTTCCCGTCGCCGGCATCACCTGCATGAGTCCCAGGGCGCCAACCCAGCTCACGGCATCCGGATCGAACTTGGATTCCTGATACATTTGCGCCGTGACCAGCCGCCAGTCCTGCCCGTAATATCCGGAGTATTTCTTGACGTGATCGTCGTACGGAGAAAGCTGCCCGCTCAGGTCAACCCGCAGAGAGTCCCTGGACTTGGCGATTGTACGCAGGTTCTCGAAGTACTTTTTGTGCATCAGGTTGAAGAACAGCCCTCTTTTTTCTTGCTTGATATACTGGTCGAGCGCGGCGCCGAGAGCAGTATTGTTTTTGCGCACCGCCCATCCCAGCGAAGCCGGCTTGACACGAAACGCGGCCTTCAGATTGCGTCCATAGGCCTGTTCCACCTCCAGCAGGTTGGAATCGGCCATGGTCACGTCGTAGATACCCTCGTCGATACCGACCAGGATGTCCTCCGTTTCGATATCGTCCGGAAGCTCGACAATCTCCAGCCCTTCAATGGAATCGGCGGCCGCCTCGAGTGTGGCGCGGAACGATGAACTGGCCCGGACATGCACCTTGCGACCGGCAAGATCCCCGAAATTCGAAATGTCGTCTACATCCGAGCGGACCACCACCAGTTCATCCACGTCGTTGTATGATATGGTGAAATCCGCTTTCGTCTCCCGCTCTTCGTTGATCGTCATGGCCGCGGCGACGATGTCTCCCTTTCCCTCGTTCAGGTAGTCGAGCAGTTTGGCGTGGTTGTCCGGTATGACGATTTCCAGGCGGAGATCATGCCGGCTGGCGAATTCTTTCAGTAACTCGTATTCGTAACCGACCTGCATTCCGCGGTGGATGAAATAGGTGAGCGTGTTGTTTCGCGTGATCATGCGAAGCCGGCCGCGTTTCTTCAAACCGTCCAGGTCATCGGTGTAAACGCTTTCGCGGGTGCGTGATAGCTGCATCGCCAGCAGGGTCTCGTCGACTTTCTTCTTCAGTTCCTCGTCGCCGGGCCGCATCAGCAGGATGATCTCACGGTTTTCCGCCAACGCAAGCGGCGCGGACAGGTCGTCGTAGGCTTTCTCGACGGCATACCAAAGGTTGTTGTCGCAGACCGTTGCCTCGAACTCACCGCGGGCTACCCCGTCGATGATACTTTCCGTCAGCATCGTTTCCGGGACGATGTTTATCCTCAGGTCGGGCACCTGCTTCTGCAACTCCAGGAGGGTCTGATAGTATGCGCTGGATTCCCGAACGCTGATCTCCATGCCGGCCAGATCGCCAAGGCTATCCGGGACACTTTCGCCGGCGGGAACGATCAGGTACTCATCGACATGGTGATAGGGAACCGAAAATGCGGTTTTCGCCTCCCGTTCCGGTGTATCCGTGAGATTCGCGGCGACAATGTCTCCCTCGCCCAGCAGGAGCTTGTCGACCATGGATCGGTGATCGTCGACCGTGACCATCCGCAATTCCATCTTAAGCGATTCGGCTATGCCCCTTGCCATGTCGCGGTCGAGCTCAACGGGCTCGGCATTGCGGGGTATATGGTCGATCGCATCCGGACGAACTATGAAACGGATCACACCGCGCGCACGGAGTTCCGGAAGATCGCCGGTGTACTTGGGCGGTTCCGGCAGACCGGAACCATCGCAAAGCACAGCGGTTAAGCTGATAAACACAGCCGAGACAATCAGGACGCTGACGCGAGTCGACACACCCTTCCTCCTTCGGTATGTACCCTTGCCGGTCAATCCTGCCAAGGCGACCTCGACTTGACAGTCCACCGGCCTTACGTTAAGATACAGCCCTTGAAATATATGCATCGGCGCCGGCGATGCGACAAAAAAATGCCGGGAGAACCGGCCCCGGCGGGAAGGATAGGTCAATGGACACCCTTTACAACCTGCTTGAACAGTCGTGGCAGTGGTCGGGCAGGGAAATCGGTACAACCTTTGCGATTCTGCTTGGGACGCTTGTATTTAAATGGCTGTTCAAGCATTTGATGACCCGCGCCGCCAAACGGTTGGCCCGCGTTACCAGGACCCACCTGGACGATATGCTGGTCATGGCGGTCGAGAAACCCCTCGAATGGGTTATCGTCGTGCTGGGTTTGTATCTCGCCATTTATACGCTGCGTCCGCCTGAAATGGTCATGGGGGTGTTACGGGCGGGATTCTGGGTGCCCTTTTCACTTCTGACGGCCTGGATGATTTTCAGATGCGTCAACGTCTTCACGTCAATGCTCAAGGAATGGGCCCACAAAACGGACACGACCCTGGACGACCACCTGGTTCCGCTCGTGGAGCGAGCCCTTCAGATCATGGTCTGGATCCTGGCGGCGCTCATGATCCTGCAGAATCTGGGTTACTCGGTTTCGGGATTGCTGGCCGGTCTGGGGATCGGTGGGCTGGCCGTGGCGCTGGCCGCTCAGAAGACCCTGGCCGACGTGTTCGGGTCCATCATGCTGCTGGTCGACCGACCCTTCGTCGCCGGGGACTGGATCGTGTCGCCCGACCGGGAGATCGAAGGCGTGGTGGAAAGCGTCGGATTTCGCAGCACCAGGATCCGGACATTTGAACAGACCGTCGTCGCCATTCCCAACAACCGGCTGGCGGAATTCGTAATCGACAATATCTCATCCCGGCCATACCGCCGGGTATGGATCACGGTGGGACTCACCTACGATACCCCGTCGGATTTGATGAGAGAGGCTGTTTCAAGGATAGAAAAACTGCTGCGTACCCATCCCGAAGTAAGCCAGGAATCGACCATGCTCGTACGATTCAACGAGATTGCCGAGAACTCCCTCGACATCATGGTCTACTACTTTACCGCGACAACGGTGTGGGAGGATTACCTGCGGATCAGGGAGGACGTAAACCTGAAAATCATGGAGATCGTCGAATCGCTCGGTCTCAGTCTTGCCTTTCCGACCCGGACTGTTTATCTACCGCAGGAATCTGAATACCGTGGGCCGGTGGAATGACCGTCATACGGCAACGCGATCCAGCCATGCCTGGTCCACCTCGATCCCGAAACCCGGAGCGTCACTGGGCGTCAAACAGCCGTCTTCGATAACGGCCGTTCCCGGCAGTTCAACCATCTCCTCGAGGGGTACCCCGGGCGGGGAGACTCCGCTTGACCTTTCGCCCCACCTTGCCGCGGGCATGGCGAAGACCAGGTGTTGCCCGTAGGGATCGTTCATGGCGCCATGCGGTGCGGCGGTCAGCCCGCCGGCCTCGGCGATGTGGCAGATGCGGACCGAGGCGGACATCCCGCCGCACCACTTGATATCCGGTTGAAAGATATCCACCAGCCGGTGCTCAGCGGCATACAGGAACGGTTCCGCCAGGTACCAGTGTTCTCCCGTGGCCAGACCCTGTGCTGGCAAGCGGCGCCGGACGGCCGCGAATCCGCCCAAGTCGTGGGGCATCAGGTAATCCTCCAGCCACTTCAACCGATAGGGTCTCAGCGTCTCGCCCAACCTAACGGCGTATTCCACGTCAAGCGCCATCCAGCAATCGAGCATCAATTCGATATCGTCGCCGATCGTCGCCCGCGTTTCGGCAACCATTTCATTGGCCCGGTTCAGTCCGTCGATCCCGTCATCGGGGCCGTAGGGCATGGGCAGTTTCACCGCCTTGAACCCCAGTTCGAGGTACCATTCGATATCGAATCCCGTGGCGTAGCAGTCGATGTGTTTCTTCTGTGGACCGCCCAGCAACTCGTACACCGGTCTGCCGAGTAGCTTGCCTTTCAGGTCCCAGAGCGCAAGATCCACCGCGCTGATGGCAAAACCGGCCGCGCCCTGGCTTCCGTACGCGGCGCTCGCGCGGACCATGAGGTCGTAGCACTTCTCCGTTGCCATGACGGGCTGGTCCGCCAGCAGCGTCCGGAAATGATCGTTGATGATGGGAAGGACCGGGCCGCTCTGCTGGGTGATGCCGAGGCCGAAAGTTCCGTCTTCAGCTTCGACAATGCACGCCGCGCTCGGCCAGGAGGGTCCCGCGGCCGAACGACTGCCCCGGTAGTCAGGGTATCGATCCATGGGGCCGGCAGGTTGGCGGCCTTTCCTTTGCAGCGAGGATTTGACCGCTTTCCTGGCACGGGACAGGTCCACGGTGAAGGCGCGGATATTTTTGATGTTCATGACACCGGCCCTTTCGGGCTGCCGCCCGGGCCGTCCTTCACGATATCCTTGACATGGTTGAAATGGGCGGTCTCGATCAGTTCGAGCGTTTCTGGCGTAAGCACGGCCATTATCTCATCTGGAAACGGCGTCGCGAGCCCGGCGTGCTGGGGCTTGTAACGCAGCACCAGGATACGGCGGATGCGATCCCTGGGCCGCCATTCAAGGATGCCGTGGGTCATAAGCTCCGAAGTCACGATAATGTCTCCCGCCCTGGGCGTGATGTTGACCACGCCGGGCGCGAGGTCCTCCGTACCGTGCATGAGCCCGTTGTTGAACAGGTTGTCCGGCCGGGGAAAATTCGCCTTGTGGGATCCTGGCAGGACGATCAGGCCGCCGTCGCCGGGGAAAACGTCGTCCAGATAGGGAAACACGATGATGTCGTCGCAATAGACCCGTCCGTGATGGGTCTCGTACCGGGTGCTCTCCCAACCGAAACCCTCCCTGGCGCAGTGGAGTCCGCCCACGGCCGATTCGCCGGGTCGGTCCACCTGGAGGGTACCGCTGATCAGCCGGGGCTTGTCGTTTGTGAGTTCCCGGACGATGGGCCAGATCGACGCGTGGCGGGTCAGGGCTTCCAGCGACTTGTCGAAGGCGAACCCGTGGAGATGGCGTTTACCGTCGAATCCGAATCCGGGCGGGAGCCTGTCCTCCGGCGTGTTCATGTATCGGGCCGAAGCTCGCTGGCAGGCCGTGAGTTCCTCTTTTGAAAGCGCATTTTCAATGTGCAGGTAACCAAAAACATCGAACAGGTACCGTTGTTCCGGGGTCATCATGCCTTGCTCCTCGCGATTGCCTGCTGAATCCCGACCCGGTCGCTGGATCTATGCTTACACCCTGAATTCCCGGAGCAGGTCTTCCATGCGACGGGCAAACCGCTCACGCGCGTTGTCCGGGAGGTCGTGGACTCGGGCCACCAACCTGCTGAGGTTTGATCCGGGACGGTCCGGGCGATGCGGCGGTTCGAAAATGGCGACGTCGTCCGCCGAGTAGCCGGGATAACCGGTGACGCTGGGCGTGGCATAGAGTTCCTGCCGCAGATGGGACATTTTTCTATTGTCTCCGTAGATTGAGCAGGCGTCCCGCAGGCAACGCGGCAGGTGGGTCGGGCTCGATACCAGGATGACCCGCTCCACGTCCAGGTCGACGAATATCTCGCCCGCATGGGCGATCTCATCACGGGTATTCCTCGAATCCGTGTCCAGGCGCAAAATAGATTCAATCCGTTTCCTGAACCGGCCGGCTGAAGGAGGATGCTTCAGTTCGTGCAGGTAGTTTCCAAATACCGAAAATCCGGCGAGTTCGTCGAACCGTTCCCATAATAACCGGGCCGTGGACTCGGACTCCAGCAGCCCGTCCTTCCTGGATGCGCCGGAACCAAAGACCATTACGTCCGCCTGTTCGCACAGGGCGACGAACACGCCCACGGGCACGCGGCCGGCCCGGTCCCGCGGTGCTCCCCAGACCACGGACTCCCACTGGCCGGCATTCAGATTGTATCCATGGACGAGGATGCCGGTCTTTCGACCTGTCGGAACGGGAGATCCGCCGTTGGTTACGTGGTCGTGCATACCAGGCTCCATCACCCTTTGAACGGGATGCATCGGGATGCGAAGTGCTTCAAGGCGCCGCTCTTGACCACGATCGCTTCCGGTCTCAATAC
>JAPOOT010000399.1 GCA_026713285.1 Gemmatimonadota bacterium
TCGTACACGCCGAATGCCTCTTCCCTTGCGGGTATGGAGTACGTCGCCCCGCGGCCTCGAACCTTGAGGCCGGCCATGACGGTGCCCAGACGGGCGGATTCAACGGCGCCCATGCCATGCGTCAGTCCGTACAGCAACCCGCCGTTGAAGACGTCCCCGGCCCCCGACGTATCAGACACGCGCTCCGGGACGTAGGCCGGGAGTTCGTGAATTACGTCGTCCAACCCGAGTACGGCGCCTTCCGCGCCGCATTTCACCGCGACCATCTTCACACCCATTTCACGAGCTCGACCGATCACCGCGCGGGCATCGTTCGTACCGAAGAGGGCTTCGCTCTCCTCCGGCGCGCTGGGCAGGAGGATATCCACGTAGGGGATGATCTCGTCCAGTGCCTCCCTGGCTTCCTCCAGGGACCACAGACCGAGCCTCAGGTTCGTGTCAAAGGCCGTCGCGACGTTTCTTTCCCTCGAAACGCGGAAGGCCTCCAGCACGGCCGCCCGGCTGCTCTTCGATATGGCCTGGGTGATTCCGCTGGCATAGACGACTTTCGCGCCGCCGATGTAATCCGGATCGATGTCGGACGGTTCGAGGAAGCTCGCGGCGCTGCCCGCCCGGTAGTAGGTGAATTCCCGTTCGCCACCGGGCAGGATGGAGATGAAGTAGAGTCCGTTGGGCCGGTCCAGCGCGGTGGCGCAACGCAGGTCGATACCCTCCGACCGCCACGCCCCGATCAGGAATTCCTGGAAGGGGTCGTTGCCGACGTGCGTGACGTACCCGGTCTTCGCACCCAGGCGGGAGGCCGCCACGAGCATGTTCATGGTATCGCCGGCGAAGGTGCGGGTGTAGGTATCGGTGCTGGCGAGGGGACCTTCGCAGAACATCTCGATCATGCACTCGCCGATCGAGATGATGTCCAGTTCGGAAGGGCTGTCGGTTATGCCCACGGCGGATCTTACCTCTTCAAACTCACGGCCACCCCGTCCCGCAAGGGGATGATCGTCGTCCAGACCTCGTCGGTGCCATAGGCCTTCCGGTTGTATTCCTGGATGGCCGAGGTCCAGCGGTCGTCGGAAGGTTGCGTTACGCGTCCGCTCCAGAGCACGTTGTCGGTGATCAGCAGGCCACCCCGGCGGATGCGCGGCAGCGCCAGGTCGAACACGCGGGGATAGTCGTGCTTGTCCACGTCGTTGAAGATCAGGTCGAAGCTGCCCTCGGTCTGCTCCAGCAGTTCCAGCGCGTCGCCCACCTGGATCACGACGCGGTCCGCCACGCCGGCGCGCTCGATGAACCTTCGGGCCTGGTCGGCGTTCTGCTCGCTGCCGTCAGAGTAGTAAATCCTGCCTTCCGGACCCACCGCCCGGGCGAGCCAGATGGTTGAATAGCCAATGGCCGAACCCATCTCGAACACGCGGCGCGCACCGCCTAACACGGCCATTTGATGCAGCACGCGGCCGACCAGGGGGCCGACGATGGGTATCCGCTCCGCCTTCGCCTTTTCTTCCATTTCGGTGAGGACCTCGTCCCTTTCGGGCATCAGGTCCGTCAGATAGCCGTCCAGCGCTTCCGAGAGTACGTTGGGCATGGGGTTGTTGCTCCTGCTGTTAAATACACTTACCGCAAGCCTGGCGGCTCTCAATCTCCAACGAGTTTGAATTCATAAGGACTGGTGACGGAAATTTTGGCTACCGATCCAAGAATCTCAATGATCTGATTTTCGTTGAGTGAGCGTCTCTCGATCTCTTTTTGCATATCTTCTCGATCCATCGGTGGGATACGAACCGCAAAAAAAGGCCATAGATGCTTGGATCGATATTCCTTATCGATTTTGGGAAACGCTGAGATGGGATCCCTATCGTAATCAGAGTCATAGCGGAATACAAATTCTTCTTGCTCGCGGTAGAGCCTACCCACCAAACGATCTTCACCTGACGAAGGCCGATAGATTCCCAAAATACGTTCTGGATATTCATCTGAAGAAGCCTGAACGAGGTTTGCCCCCCAGGCTTTTAAGCTAAATCTATCCCAAAAGCTACTTTTCATGTCTGAACCTCCTGCCGAAGACGATCAATTCGAAGTGCAAGAAGATCCATGATAAACCCAATTCTGTATTGGGTAATAATACGACGAAATTTCCGCTGGAGCATCAGTTCAATTTCTGGTATGCAAACTGCGTTAAACATTCTGCACATTGTCTTCCTATGCTGGTCTGGCAATTCGTCCGAAATCCACCTTACCAGGGAAA
>JAPOOT010000389.1 GCA_026713285.1 Gemmatimonadota bacterium
GAGGGTATGCTTGATTTCCCGCAGGCTGTGGGCGTCCGCGAGCGTAGGTGTGGTCACACGTACGATTTCACATCCCAGTTCATGCAATCGGATGATCGCTTCCACACACGCTGCGACGTCCCGCGTGTTCTCCGTGATCATAGACTGCACGACAATGGGATGCTGGCCGCCGATCGTGACGTTACCTACGCGGACTTCCCGCGTTTTTCTCCTCGGATAAACCATCTCCATGCAGTTGGTTCCTTCATGGACGGTACCATGGCGGGACCATCGACCCGGCCGGTTTGAAGGTACCGGTATTCCTCCAATTCCGTATATACGCGAAGCCTGCTTCGCGCATCATTCAGATACTTCGTAACGTACTCGCCCCCAGTCGATTGTCAACATCTTATTGCCTGGGTTACGTACCGCAAACAACCAGAGGAATCCGGTCGAATGCACCGGAACGGCGCTGATCCCGCTCAACGCAGCGGGATCAGACCGAGTTCGACCTTGTCCATGTCACCGGGCGTAATGCGAGGAGGATGATCGATCGGGAATTTAGGTCCCGATATGGTCCTGGATCTGCTCACCAGTACGCGACGGTCAAACGTTATTGCTCGAATATGAAGGGCATGCCACTGAAACGACCTGGGCAGCCTGAAAATCCTTAAATACACCCGTTGATTCCTGTCCTGATGGATTTCCCCGCACAACGCTCCATCCCCGCTGGCGAAATACGGCGCCGAAGTCTTGCCGGTTGTGGCCGTTTTTACGGCATCCGGTTGCATATGCCGTGTGGAAAGCGAGTCGGGATTGCCTGCACTCCTGTCGGATGAGAAGTAACTTGAGGCTACCACCCCGGATGGATGGTTTACATTGAGCATATACCAGATTACACGTGCGATGGAATCGGTATAGGACGAAGCTTCAGATTCTTCCAGCCATCGAAGTTTGTCCCTGCAGTCGAGACAGATTCCAAGGTGTCCTCCCAGGGTCTCTCTCTCGCACGTGGGAAGCTGATTCGGATCTTCATGAAACACCAACAGTGTTTCCGAGGTCGGACATGAAGAATCCAGCAGCTCACAGTATTTTCGCAGGAGGTCAGCGATCTGAGTACGATCCGGCAACCTGTCGAAGTCGCCGCGCCCCGCAACTCGCTGATGCATGGCTACTCCTTTTTATTAGGTTTGGGACGTTGAATACCTTCACATACGCAATTGGCAAAATGTTCGTAATCTCGAAATCTACTTTGTATCTTGCGGCGGAGCCGATACATGCAGTCGTAGATCATCTGTCCCATGCGTTTAACCGGTACTCCGAACGATTCCGCAATGTCCTCCCTGCTCATTTCGCCTCTCAGTTCTTTGACATACATGTAGAGGACATTCCTGCATCGCTGCCCCGTAAAGTACTTCAGGGCCGTATGCAACAGGAAAACCAGTTCTTCTTCTTCCCTTTGTCTTAAATACCGGTCCGCTCTGTTGTTGGGGTCCGTGTCTTCGATCTGAAACCCCGACTCGTTGTTCGATGCGAACCAGTCGATATCGACGAACTTGATCCCCTTCCCCCTGGCGACACCTAGCCGAGAAGGCATGGCGTCCAGGCACTTGATCTTGGCAATGCGGGTAATATAGGTGCCCAATGCGCTGCGAAATTCGAACTGGGGTAGACTTTGAATGACCGCGATGTAGATATCATTCAGGATATCTTCCTTTTCACCTGCCGGAATCCAGTATGCTTTCTGGTATACCCAGAAGTGAACAGGCTTGTCCTGTGTGAAGTAAAGATTGTAGAGTTGACTCTGCGCATCTGATCGACCCTCAAGACAGGCGTGTATCAGATTGACGTCTCCTGGGCTTTTTGATTGCGTGTTCATGGTTTCAAAGTAGCTGCCTTTCCACTGAATGCGCCTGAACGCACAGGGCCGATCAGGCGCGTCTGGTGTATCCGGCACGGACGTACTCCCAGGATCTCCGGGGAAGAGAACTCCGCTATCCTGAGCCTGTGAAAGGACAACCTGGTTGCCGCTCCGCCAGTTCAAGGATACAATGGCCGATGGTTGACTCGACTTGACGGGATATTGGGATCGAACGCTGTTCCATTCACGGCCGACGCGGACTTAACAGCGTTCAATCTGTACTTCTTGAGGCGGTAGATGGTACACGCCTGTATGCATCGAAGGGCAGACCGGCACCCCGGCACTGCCTATCTTCACTGTGCAAACCGGTAACGGCCCCGTGGCGCCTTGTCGGGGCGGACCGGTTACGAGTTTATATACGGTGCATCCTGGACCAGTGTTGTGCATGGTGTAAGCCCACCACACCGTTCGCACTGATCAGTCGTATATTCAGATCACCCGTATAGCTGGTTAATATTGACCCGGGATGCGCTTCCAATTAAATTCCGAATGTACACGTGTGCAGTGATAGGCGAAAATAAATGCGTTACAAACGCCATGTTGTATTAGTCGGGAAAGTGGGAAAAAACTCGATTTAAATCTGAAATCTTGACAATACAATGGTTTTTATTACGTTAACTTGAAATAAATCACCATTGCGATCGGGTAAGATCGCCGAAATGCACGGTCCGGACGAAGTAAACGCCGCAATGAAGCTTTGTATAACATCACGATCACGCGCATGGCCGGGATCTCGAACACGCGGAAGCGTCAGGTATACAAACGAGCAGGACCATGGTAGTCCTTCACTCAGGGAGTCCTTTACGCATCGGCTGAAGAATCGAAATAGTAAACTGTTGATCGAACTGCTGAAGGACGATTAAAACAGAGGGGTCGCATTTTTGAATCTCGACCGTTACACCGTCGTGGTACTCCGTCACCGATGGTTGGTGATTGTATTCTCGCTGGCATTCATGCTCGCCATGGCGGCCGGTAGCCGTTTCATAACCGTCTCCAACGAGCATCGCGTCATGTTCGGCGAGGACAATCCACAACTCGCGGCCTTCGACGCGCTGGAGGACACCTACGCTGCCTCCAATACCGCCCTGGTCGCCATCGCGCCCCGGACCGGTTCCGTCTTCACCCGCGATGCGCTGGGTGTCGTCGAAGCACTCACTGAATCCGCCTGGCTCGCTCCATATTCCACCCGGGTAAACTCTCTCACGAATTACTTCCACAGCGAGGCGATGGAAGACGATCTCATCGTCGGTCCGCTCGTCGAGGACGCCGCGTCGCTGAGCGATGCCGACCTGGTTCGCATCGAGTCGATCGCGCTGGATTCCCAGGAAATCGTCGGGCGGCTCGTTTCTCCTGACGGAAGGGTGGCCGGGCTGGCGATCAACTTCGTCATGGGCGAGAATCCGGACCTGGCGGTCAAGGAGCTCACCGATTACCTGGACATCATGCTGGAGGATGCACGGGAGAACACCCCCGACGTTGATTTCTACCTGACGGGCGACGTGGTCATGAACCGGGCCTTCGCCGATGCCACCCAAGACGACCTTGAAACCCTGCTGCCTATCGTTTTCGTCCTCATCTTGATCACCTCGACCTTACTCCTGAGATCCTTTCTGGGAACAGGCATCATCGTCGTCATGATAGGCTTCGTGATATCGACGACCATGGGGTTCGCCGGTTGGTTCCATACGGTTTTCAGTCCGGTAAATTCAGGGGTGCCCATTATCGTCATGGCGATTTCCGTCGCCCAGGCGGTACACATCATCACGCATACGCTGACGGGGATTAGAGACGGAGCGGAACGGAACGAGGCGGTCGCGAAATCCATTAGAACAAATGCCTACCCGGTGTTCCTGGCCTCGATCACCACCGCGATCGGTTTTCTCAGCCTGAACTTCTCTGATTCGCCACCGTTTCACATTCTCGGCAACTTCGTGGCCTTCGGGGTGATGATCACCTTCATCTACGCCGTTACGCTCCTGCCCGCGCTGCTTTCGGTCCTTCCGCTGCGGGCCCGTGCCGCTGGTTCCCGGCAACCGGTCTTCTTCGATCGCCTGGGCGATTTCGTCGTTTCGCGGCGCAAACCGCTGCTCTGGTCCGTCGGGCTGTTGACGGTCGTCCTGATCACCGGCGTGCCCAGGAACCAACTGACCGACAGTTGGCCGGATTACTTCGATGAACGCTACGAATTCCGGCGGGATACGGATTTCGTCATGGAAAACCTGACCGGATTGCTGTCCTTCGAGTATACGCTGGCCGCGGAGGAAGAAGGCGGGATCACCGATCCGGATTACCTCCGTCAGGTGGAGGCTTTCGCGGAATGGAACCGGAGTCAGCCTGAAGTGGGCCACGTGCAGGCCTTTTCGGACATCATGAAGCGGCTGAACAAAAACATGCACGGAGACGATCCGGCCTTCTTCCGTATACCCGATGCCCAGGATCTTGCCTCGCAGTACCTGTTGCTCTACGAACTGTCTCTGCCCTTTGGCAGCGACCTGAACGACCGGATCGATGTCTCCAGGTCGGCAACGCGCATGACGGTCGTGATTCGCGGCCGGTCGAGCCAGGATCTGCAGGACCTGGCCAGTCGAGGGGAGGCCTGGCTCCGCGAAAACGCCCCGGCGCTTGCCACCGAAGCCACCGGCCTCAACGTGGTGTTCGCCCATATCTCCCAGCGCAATATTGAATCGATGCTGCGCGGAACGGTGGTCGCCATGGCGTTCATTTCGCTCATCCTGGTCCTGGTCTTCAAGAGTATCCGATTCGGTCTCATCAGTCTGCTGCCCAATTTCGTGCCGGCGGCCATGAGCTTTGGGCTCTGGGGACACCTGGTCGGCGAAGTGGGCATCGCCTCATCGGTGGTCATCGTCGTCGCATTCGGCATCGTCGTGGACGATACAATCCACTTTCTCAGCAGGTACCTCAAGGCGCGCAAAGAGGAAGGTCTGTCGGCGGAAGAAGCGGTGCGTGTTACCTTCCGATCCGTTGGGAAGGCGCTGTGGACCACGACACTGGTCCTTTCCGCGGGCTTCCTGGCCTTCGCCGAGTCGGGATTCCAGGTGTCATGGGCCCTAGGACTGCTGGTGACCATTACCATCGCCTTTGCGATCATAGCCGACTTCCTGCTGCTTCCTCCGCTGCTTATGGCGCTCGACAGGAGAAAACCATGAATCTCGATAAACCACTGCGGCCGGTGCGCGGACTGCGCGCCGCCCGAATCACCCTCCTGGCGATGTTCGTTTTACCGGGCATGCCGCTACAGGAGGCCTCGGCCGCCGACCAGGAGGAAGAAAAGGGGCTGCAGATCGCCCGCGACGCCCGGAAGCAGGACGAGGGATTCGGGAATTTCGCGGCCGGCATGAGCATGGTTCTGCGCAACAAGAAAGGCCAGGAAAGCCTCCGCGAAGTACGCGTAAAAGTGCTCGAGGCGGAAAACGACGGCAACATGAGTCTCTTCGTCTTCGACCAGCCGCGAGACGCCCGGGGCACCGCGCTACTCATACACGGCCACAAGGACCGGCCGGACGATCAGTGGCTCTACCTGCCGGCCCTGAAGCGCGTCAAGCGCATCAGTTCGTCCAACCGATCGGGATCCTTCATGGGAAGCGAGTTCACCTACGAGGACATGACCGTCCAGGAAGTGGAAAAGTTTACCTACAGGTATCTGCGTGAGGAACCCTGCGGAGACAGTCTGGACTGCGTGGTGACCGAACGCGTGCCGGTGGAGAAGGGATCGGTCTACCGCCGCCAGGTGGTCTGGCGCGACAAGGAAGAACTCCGTGTCTGGAAGGTGGAGTACTACGACCGCAAAGACGCTCACCTCAAGACGCTTACACTGGGCGAATACCAGCAATACCTGGAAAGCTACTGGCGAGCCGGAAAGATGATCATGGAAAACCACCTTACGGGGAAGAGTACCGACCTGGTATGGACGGATTACCAGTTCCGGACCGACATCGATGAACGAGACTTTACCCGGACCGGACTGAGGCGGGTGCGTTGATGCCGTCGCGGATCACGCTTCGCCTGCTTTGTTTCGGTGTCTGTTTGATCGGAGTCTCGGTATACTCGGTTTCCTCTCGTGCCCAGGCCGCAATCGCCGAAATCGATTTTACGGGCCGGTTGAACGCGGAAAGCAGGTGGTTCCCCCAGTCAGCTCTCTTCCCGGACCAGGGTACCCATGCGAGCGGTTTCGTTGCGATTCCCAACCTTTATCTGGAGGACGATGCGGGCCGGGTACTTTCCATCACGCCTTTCTTCCGGTACGACAGCGCCGATGCCCGTCGTACCCATTTCGATCTGCGGGAGGCCTACATCCTGCTAACCGGCGCACTCGGAAATGGGGAATGGGAACTACGGCTGGGAATTGACCGCGTTTTCTGGGGTGTCGTGGAATCCCGCCACCTGGTGGATATCGTCAACCAGATCGACCTGGTCGAACATCCCGATGAAAAAACCCGGATGGGGCAACCGATGGCCTACGTAACCTGGTCTTCGAACTGGGGCGTGCTTGAATTGCTGGGAATGACCTATCATCGGGCACGCACGTTCCCGGGGAGTAGTGGACGGTTGCGCGCTTCGCTCATCGTCGACGATGAGCGGGTGGAATACGAAGGATCGTCCGGCAAATGGCACCCGGATTTCGCCGCGCGATACAGTCATACCCTTGGCCTGATGGACTTCGGCGTCAGTGTCTTCGACGGCACAGCCCGCGAGCCGACCCTGGGTCTTTGCCTGGATTGCGGCGGCCAGCCTGGTCCTCTTGGTCAGTCGAGTCCGCCTGCGTTGTATTCAACGTATGAACGGATCCGGCAGTTTGGGGTGGATGCGCAGTGGACCACCGGTGCCCTGCTCCTTAAGCTCGAGGCGATTCGACGGACCGGCGCACGCAACCTGCTGAGCAGGGAAGAGGACTTCAACGCCTTTGTACTCGGCGGCGAGTACGCGTTTTTTTCGGTTTTGGGTTCGGACGCCGACCTTACCTTATTCGTCGAATGGGACCGCGACGGGCGAGGCCGCAACGCGACCAATTTCTACGAAAACGACCTCTTCGCCGCCCTGCGGTTCATGTTGAACGACGTCCAGGGCACCGAGATGACGGCAAGTGTGCTGCATGATCTGGATCGAAGCCAGCGCATATACGGATTGGAATTGGCGCGCCGCCTGTCGGACACGTGGTCCGCGAACCTGGAGGTGATCGCGATAACAAACATCGACGAGTCTGATCTCTACTATGACCTGCGCCGGGACGGCTTCGTTCAATTCAGCCTGAATTACCACTTCTAGGCGTGGACCGGAAACCGTTTCGGAATAACAACTTGCACAAAACATCCTGTCATTATTGATTGCCTTCTATGAAGATACCATCTGATTACAAAGCTGGATACGAAAAGGCCCGACTGGTCGACCAGGAGGCTGCGGACAACTACATCGCCCACACCTGGGTCGGCGACCCCGTCATGGACACGATAGTGGCAGATCTGGAGTCGCTGCCTCAGCAGAAGGTGCACCAGTTCATTCAGGCTGGAATGGAGGAAGACCGAAACGGGTTGAGGGATGCTCCGAAATCATTGCGCGATTTTTTTGCCGACGCGCCGCAACCCGACCCGGAATGGCTCGATCACGATGCGTTCGGACCGGGCGTCCGCGCCTTCCAAAGGAACTCGGTCGCCATCCTTTCGGCTTTCGTCACTGGCGTGCTGGTAGACGGTTTTTCGACGCTGATCAGCAAGTCCTTCGTGCAAACCGGGCGTATATTCGACAATGGCGTCCGGCGGCTGAAGCAAAACAACCGTCATCAGATGGAGATATTCTGGCCTGGTGGACTGGACCGCAAGGGCGACGGGTGGAAGCTATCTGTCCGTATCCGGATTATACACGCTCAGGTTCGGTTGCTGCTGGGAAAGACTGAAGAATGGCAGCATGACGCATGGGGGGTGCCGCTAAGCGCCGCGCATCTGGGCTATGCCGTCGCCTGTTTCTCTGCGCGCACCGTCAAACACTCGAAGGCGCTGGGGGCTCGATACAGCAAGGAGGAGCGAGCCGGTTTCCACGACGTATGGCGCTACTCCGGTTACCTCATGGGTATCCCCGAAACCATCCTCTACACCGACGAAGTCCACGCCCTGCATATGTACCGGATCGGTTCTCTGAGTGAGCCTCCTCCCACGCCAGAGGCGATCATCATGGCAAATGCGCTGATCAACTCCGCCCCGCTGGTCGCGGGCATCGAGGACAAGGAAGAAAGAAAAAATCTGGTAAATAAAATCATATACCCTGTTTCCCGTGGCCTCATCGGGAATGAACTCGCCGACCAACTCAGGTTTCCCACGAACAGATTCCCCTTCCCACTGTTGTTGTACCGGCTAGACAAACGTATACAGAAATGGAGATCGCTGTTACGACGGAATGACTCCGCGGCCCTTTCGGATTTCGCGACGCTTCTCGTAGCATCGGCGTACGACGAAGCCGGATTGACGTACCTGTTGCCAGACCACGCGCACGATGAACGGTCCAGCAAGTGGTAAGCGCCGCCTCTGCCGGACCGGCTTGACCTATACCGGCCTCCATCGGTTACCCGCCTGCAGCCCCACATAGGCGGTTTCGCAGATTCTCCTTTACGACCAATAATACCGAAGTCCGGACAGGTTCGAGATCGATATGTCTCCGTCGAATCCCCGGATGTTGTTCACATTCGAGAACCCTTGACGTTGGTACCGAATCGATTTATTTTCCGGCATTCTGAAGATTCGTAATTCCGTGAACACACGGGTAGAAGCAAGGAAGTAACCGGGTCCGAACCGGTATGCTCCATATCCATCCATTACACCCTTTATCTCGCGCGGTATTTATACATGTCCAAGCTGGTCCAAGGAATCTGGCCGGCGCTCTGCACCCCTTTCGATGACAGGCTCGCCCTTTCGACCGATCGGGTGGCGCCGTTGGTACGCCACTTGATAGACGCCGGAAGCGATGGTTTCTTCATCACCGGCGGTACGGGTGAGGGCCGGCAGATGTCGGTCCCCGAGCGGCGGCGGATGTGCGAGACCGTGACAAGCGACGTCGGGGGCCAGGTCCCGGTGGTATTTCACGTGGGGGGCACGACCACGGAGGACGCCGTCACCCTTGCCTCGGAAGCAGGTTCGCTGGGCGCGGACGCGGTGGCATCCGTGGCGCCCGCGGATCAGCCTAACGACCTGTCGGCGACCGTGCGGCACTACGCCGCCATCGGTGCGGCGTCCACGGTCCCATTCTACGTCTACTGGCTCGCGCGAGACGTCGATGGGCAGGTAACGCCCGCGCAGTTCCTGGAGGCCATGGAAGCGGTGCCCAACTTCGCGGGCATCAAGTTCACGGACCCGAATTTCTTCGTGTTCCAGCAACTTGTCGATCTGTCTGGCGGTGGACTGAACGCCATCACGGGGCCGGACGAGATGTGCGTGGCGGGATTCGTGATGGGCAGCGACGGGGCCATCGGTTCCACGTACAACATCATGCCCCGGATGTTCCTGAGTATGTATGACGCTTTTCGCAACGGACGCATCCAGGAGGCCATGGCACTGCAGGTCCAGGCCAACCGGGTCATCGCGCTGCTGATCTCGGTGGGTGTCCTGGCCGGAATCAAGAAGATGCTCGAATGGCGCGGAATACCTGTCGGGCCGCCGCGCCCGCCAACTGCCCGGCTGACCGGGGATGGGGAAGACCGGCTTCGAGCCGGCCTGGACGCACTGGATTTCGACGTAGTATAAGTGGTATTTGACGTAGAATGGCATATCCCGGGCCAGGTGCCGGCGTTCCCCGTGATTCGAATGCCCGTGCCCGACAGGAGCATCACATTCCATGTCCATGTCCGAAAAAATGAAACACCTGGACGCGCTAAGGAAAAAGGCGGCCGAAGGCGGCGGCCAGAAGCGCATCGACCGGCAGCATGAGGCGGGGAAATGGACCGCCAGGGAACGGGTGGCCTTTCTCCTGGACGAAGGCAGTTTCGAGGAGATCGGCGCCCTCGTGACCCACGACTGCCGCGACTTTGGCATGGAGGGCAAGGAAATCCTGGGCGACGGCGTGATCACGGGCTACGGTACGATCGATGGACGGAGCGTCTACGTCGTGTCGGAAGACTTCACGGTGTTCGGCGGTTCGCTGGGCCAGGCCTACGGGGAGAAGATCTGCAAGCTCATGGATCTGGCGATGAAGAACGGGGCGCCGGTGATCAGTCTGAAGGATTCCGGCGGCGCGCGTATCCAGGAAGGGGTGGTCAGCCTCGCGGGCTATGCCGACATCTTCCTGCGCAACGTGCTGGCTTCCGGCGTGATCCCGCAGATTTCGGTGATCATGGGACCCTGTGCGGGCGGCGCGGTCTATTCGCCGGCGATGACCGACTTCGTCTTCATGGTGGAGGATACCAGTTACATGTTCATCACCGGTCCGGACGTCATCCGCGCGGTGACCCACGAAGAGGTGACGTTCGACGAGTTGGGCGGTGCGCAGGTTCACAATTCCGTGACGGGCGTCGCCCACTTCTCCGCGCCCGACGAACCCGCGTGCCTGGCCATGGTGAAGGAGCTCATGGCGTACCTGCCCTCGAACAACATGGAGGACCCGCTTCGCCTGAGCCCTGCGGACGACCCGGACCGCAGGGACGAGGAACTCGCCGGCATCGTACCCGATGACGCCAACAAACCCTACGACATCAAGGACGTGATCCACCGGGTGGTGGACCACGGCGATTTCTTCGAAGTGCATGGAGCATTCGCCGACAATATCGTCGTGGGGTTTGCCAGGTTCAATGGCCGGACCGCCGGCATCGTCGCCAATCAGCCGGCTGCTCTCGCAGGGGTGCTGGACATCGACGCGTCGGTCAAAGGCGCGCGGTTCGTACGCTTCTGCGACGCCTTCAATATACCGCTGGTCGTTTTCGAAGACGTGCCCGGGTTTCTCCCGGGCGTCGGCCAGGAACACGGCGGCATCATCAAGGAAGGCGCAAAGCTGCTCTACGCGTTCTGCGAGAGCACGGTGCCGCGAATCACCGTCGTCACGCGCAAGGCGTACGGCGGGGCCTACTGCGTGATGAACAGCAAGCAGATACGCGCCGACATCAACTACGCATGGCCATCCGGACAGTTTGCCGTCATGGGTCCGGAAGCCTCGGTGAACGTGCTCTACCGAAGGGAACTGGCCGAGGCGGATGATCCCGATGCCCTGCGGGCATCGCTGACCGCCGAATTCAGGGAGAAGTTCGACAATCCCTACATCGCGGCGAAAATAGGATACATCGACGAAGTGATCCAGCCTCAGGAGACCCGTCCCCGCATCATTTCCGCGCTGGAGATGCTGAAGAACAAGCGAGATACGAATCCACCCAAGAAACACGGGAACATTCCACTGTAAGAGGATACATGTTTCGGAAAATCCTGATCGCCAATCGCGGTGAGATCGCCGTACGGGTGATCCGCACCTGCCGGGAGATGGGTATTGAAGCGACGGCCGTGTTCTCGGAAGCGGACCGTACGGCCCTCCATGTCCAGTTTGCCGACGAGGCATATTGCATTGGAGACGCACCTTCCTCAGACAGTTACCTCCGCATGGACCGGATCATCGAAACGGCCGAAAAGGCCGGGGCCGACGCGATACACCCGGGATACGGGTTTCTTTCCGAAAACGGGGAATTCGCCGATCGTTGCACAGAGGCGGGCATAACGTTCATCGGTCCTTCCGGCGAGGCCATGCGGACCATGGGAAGCAAGACCGCGGCGCGGAAGACCATGAGCCGGGCCGGCGTGCCGGTCGTACCGGGGACCGAAGAAGGGATCGAAAACGACGGGGACGCCCTCGGCGTGGCGGAAACCATCGGCTACCCGGTCCTCGTCAAAGCGGCCATGGGCGGCGGCGGCAAGGGCATGCGCGTCGTGGTCGCTCCGGACGAACTGGCGGCCGCCCTGCGTACCGCGCGCTCCGAAGCCCGGTCCGCCTTCGGCGATGCCACGGTCTACCTTGAGAAATACGTGGTGGAGCCCCGTCACGTGGAGTTCCAGGTGCTCGCCGACCAACACGGTCACGTGGTGCATCTCGGCGAACGGGAATGTTCGATACAGCGCCGGCATCAGAAACTCATAGAGGAGTCCCCTTCCTGCGTACTCGACGATGCGATGAGAAACGCCATGGGCGAGGCGGCGGTCAGGGCCGCCGAGGCCGTAGGATATACCAACGCCGGTACCGTGGAGTTCATCGTGGATCGGGACCGGCAGTTCTACTTTCTCGAGATGAACACCCGTCTCCAGGTCGAGCACCCGGTCACGGAACTGCGGACCGGACAGGACCTGGTCAGGCGGCAGATAGAAATCGCCGCCGGCATGCCCCTGCCCTTCAAGCAGGAAGACGTGCAGTTCCTCGGTGCGGCCCTGGAATGCCGCATCTCTGCCGAGGACCCCAACGCGCAGTTCATGCCCTCGGTCGGCGTGGTTACGCGTCTGGGCGAGCCCGGGGGGCCCGGGGTCCGGCTGGACAGCGGTTTCTGCGCGGGTTACGAGGTGCCGATCTACTACGATCCCATGATCGCCAAGCTGATCGTGTGGGCCGAAAAGCGGGATGAGGCCATCGCCCGCATGAAAAGAGCCCTGGGCGAGTACGATATCGGCGGCATCAAGACTACCGTGCCATTCCACATCCGCGCCCTGTCGGACCCCAGGTTCATCTCTGGCGACTATTCGACCTCTTTCGTCGAGACCATGGGACCTGACGAGGATGCCGGGGCCGATGAGCGTCATATCGCCGCCGCGTTCGCCGCGATCATGAAACACCGGGAGGCGAGAAGGACAATGCCGACCGGGGTCGGCGGAGACGGATCCGACGGGGCCGCGGACAGCCCTTGGAAGCTGACCGGCCGGCGTGACGCCATGAGAAGGGAACGATGACGGCCTTCCCGCGTCTGGTTGCCTGATTCAAAGATCGCAAGCGCGCTGTCCACAGCGCTGGCTGGCCGCGGTTGTAAGGAGCAGCATTGAGCTATCTCGTCACGATTCATGGAACCACCTATTCGGTCAGCCTGGACGACGGGGATGGCCGGGTCGCCCTTAGTATCGACGGCAGGCAGCTGGATATAGACATGGCCTCGATTCACGGGGACCAGTTGTATTCCCTGCTTATCGATGGAAGGTCATATACGGCGGTCGAGACGACCCAGGGCGAGCAACGGGAGATCACGGTCAATGGCGTCTCGTCCGCGGTCGCCGTGGAAGACGAGGAACTGGCCCGGTTGCGCGGCCAGGTCAAGTCCCGGCGCCGTGCAGGAGGGGAACAGATCAAGGCGCCCATGCCCGGCCGCATCGTGTCGATAGCCGCTGCCGTGGGTGATACGGTGGAGAGCGGCCAGGGCGTGGTCGTCATCGAAGCCATGAAGATGGAGAACGAATTGCGCGCCCACGCGCGTGGAATCGTCAAAGAGATCCGGGTCGGCGAAGGGGACACGGTAGACAAAAACACCGTGCTGGTGGTCATCGGGGATTGAACGGGCGAGGGCTTGCGTCCACCGCGGGCTTGCGTCCACTCGGGTATAGAGACTTCAAACGGGTATAGAAAGGAATATCGCATGCGTCTGGGTGTCGTGGGCTACGTACCGGGAGATCCCCGGGCCGTAACGGAAGAGGTATTGAGAAAAGCCCTGGATCTGGAGGTTACTTCCGCCTGCTATCACGGTCCCGGCGAGATCCTGGACGAGTTGACGACATTGGACTGCAACCGGGTTAACGATCTCTACAGTAAACTGGGACTGGAACTGGCCCAGTTCGGCATCGGGTACCGCGAGTGCCTGTTCGATCCGGAGGCGTCGGTCCGGGACCGGGTCGTTCGGACCATTCACCGCGGCCTGGAAGTGGGCAGCGCGCTCCGGGCGCACAACGTGCTCATCCGGACCGGCAGCCTGAACCCCGGAGGTTCCTACGACCCCGCGCCCGAGAACCACGAACCCGGGCGCCTGGAGATCCTGATCGATACGCTGTCCCGTGTCGCGGACAAGGCGGAGGAGGAGGGGATGAACGTCGTGGTCGAGACCCACGCGCTCACGATCATGGGGTCCCCGGAAATCAACCGGCAGGTGGTCGACGCCGTCTGTTCCGATCGACTGCGCGTGGTCATGGACTTCGTGAACCACTTCCAGTCCCTGGCACAGGTGTACGACAGCACGGAACGCCTGAACCGCATCTACGACGTCATGGGGCCGATCTCCACCGTTGCCCATATCAAGGACATCAGCGTGGAGCCCGGTTTCGTCATCCACATGAACGAAGAAGTCCCCGGCGCCGGCGAACTCGACCTCGTCACGGCCGTGCGGCGCTGGGAAGCGCTCCATCCCGACGGCTACATGCTGGTCGAACACCTGCCCGAGGACAAGATCCCGACGGCGGTCGCCAACGTACGGCGCATAGCGGCAGAGGCCGGCGTACGCATTGTTTGACGTAAACAGGTACATGACCCGGCGCGTTACGAGCAGGACGCGAGGGTACGCATGGTTTGACGTAAACAGGTACATGACCCGGCGCGTTACGAGCAGGACGCCAGCGTTTTTGCCACTTCTTCCGCCAGTCCATTCCCCAGCGGCACGTCTTTCATCTGCCCCGACTGCCGTACCTTGAGTTCCACCACGCCCTTGCCGGCACCGCGCTTGCCCACGGTCAGCCTGACCGGGATCCCCATCAGGTCGGCATCGTTGAACTTCACGCCGGCGCGGTCGTCCCGGTCGTCGTAGAGCACTTCCAGACCCGTCGCAACCAGGTCGTCGTAAACGGCCGCCGCAACTTCCGAAATATGCGGGTCGCCGCCGGACAGATCGACGAGGGTGACCTGGAAGGGCGCTACGCTCGCGGGCCAGCAAATACCGTTTTCGTCGTGGTGACGCTCCACGATCGAGGCCATGAGCCGGTCGATGCCGATGCCGTAACAGCCCATGACGATCGGCCGGGAGACATTCTCCCGGTCCAGGTAGCCCGCGTCCATGGCCTTGCTGTACTTGTCTCCCAACTTGAATATGTTTCCGACTTCGATGCCCTGGTCGGCCCGGAGGGCGCCGCCGCAGTCCGGACAGGGGCTTCCGTCACAGGCCGCGGCGATATCCGTGACCAGATCGGCCTCGTAGTCCCTGCCGTAATTCACATTGGCCACGTGATAGTCTATCCGGTTGGCGCCCGCGACCAGGTTGAAGGAGGACGGGATCAGGTCGTCGACGACCAGGA